>JAZOBX010000163.1:0-4598 GCA_045596205.1 Eubacteriales bacterium
TGTGGAAGAGCTGAAAGAATACGCAAAGACCTTTAGACGCACGCCCGTAAGCGTTTCCAGACTTGTGATCGGGCTGAAATGCGGCGGCAGTGACGGATACAGCGGCATTACGGCAAATCCCCTGGTGGGACGTTTTTCGGATAAGCTCATTGCCGCAGGCGGAAGCTGTATACTGACGGAGGTGCCCGAGATGTTCGGCGCGGAGCATCTGCTCATGCAAAGATGTGTCAGCCGCCGGGTCTTTGACAGAACTGTTTCGCTTATCAACGATTTCAAAGATTACTATACACGGCATCATCAGGTCATCTACGAAAATCCCTCGCCCGGCAACAAAAAGGGCGGCATCACCACCCTTGAAGAAAAGTCTCTTGGATGTGTACAAAAGGGCGGGCTTTCGCCTGTGGGTGACGTGCTGGACTACGGCGATACCGCCAGAGAAGCAGGCCTCTCGCTTTTAAACGGTCCGGGCAACGATATCGTGGCCATCACCAACCTGATGGCGGCAGGCGCCCATATCATCCTCTTCACCACGGGAAGAGGTACGCCTGTGGGAAGCGCTGTTCCCACCGTAAAGATCGCCACCAACCGCTCTCTGGCAGAGCGCAAGGCGGGCTGGATAGACTTTGATGCCAGCCCCACGCTGGAGGGTCGTTCGCTGGAGGATGAGCTCTATGACTACGTCATCAGGGTTGCCGAGGGCGAAGAAACCAAAAATGAGAAAAACGGATACAGAGAAATATCAATATTTAAGGACGGTGTAACCTTATGAGTTTTATCAACGATCATTTCATGCTCAAAACCGAAACGGCAAGAAAGCTTTTTGCGGCCGTAAAAGACCTGCCGATCATTGACTACCACTGCCATCTCAGCCCCAAAATGATAGCAGAGGATTACAGATTCAGAAATGCCTTTGATCTGTTTTTGGGAGGAGACCACTACAAGTGGCGTCAAATGCGCACCAACGGCATTGACGAAGAATATATTACAGGAGGCGCGGACGAATACGAAAAATTCAAAGCCTTTGCCAGCATAATGCCCTACCTCATCGGTAATCCTCTTTACCATTGGACACACCTGGAGCTGAGCAGATATTTCGGCATCACCGAAACGCTGGACGAACGCTCCTGCAAGCGCATCTGGGACAAAGTCAACGAATGCCTTGCCAAGCCCGAATTCAGCGCGCAGAACCTGATCAAGCGCTCCAACGTGGAGATCATCTGCACCACGGACGATCCCGCAGATACACTGGAATATCACGCCGCGCTCCACGATTTTCCCACCAAGATCCTGCCTACCTTCCGCCCCGATAAGGCGGTGGAAATCGGCAAGGAAACCTTCCTGCCCTATATGGAAAACGTGGGCATTACCTCCTACGAGCAGCTGGAAGCCTGGATCGTAGAGCGCATCCATTACTTTGATTCCTTCGGTTGCCGCCTCTCCGACCATGCGCTGGAATACGTGCCCTTTGCCATTGGCGACCCCAAAGCCGCCTTTGATAAAAAGCGCAGAGGCGAGGCTCTCACCGCAGAAGAAATCGACGCCTTCAAGACCGCCGTGCTGAAAATCTGCGCCAGAGAATACACCCGTCTGGACTGGACCATGCAGCTCCATATCGGTGCGCTCCGCAACAACAACCGCAAGATGTATGAAAAGCTGGGTCCCGACACAGGCTTTGACTCTATCAACGATCTGTGTATTGCAGAAAAGCTTTCCGCCTTCATGGATCATCTGGAATACGAGGACGCATTGCCCAAAACCATCCTCTACACCCTCAATCCCAAGGATAACTACGTGCTTGGCACCATGCTGGGCAACTTCCAGAAAGCCCCCACTCCCGGCAAGATCCAGTTTGGCTCGGGCTGGTGGTTCAACGACCAGCGCGACGGCATGGTGGAGCAAATGAAGGCCCTTGCTAATCTCGGTACGCTTTCCCGATTCGTGGGCATGCTGACCGACAGCCGCTCCTTTGTTTCCTATCCCCGCCACGAATATTTCAGACGCATCATGTGTAATCTGATCGGGCAATGGGTGGAGGACGGAGAATATCCCGCAGACGAAGAACGTCTTTACGAGATCGTGCGCGGCATCTCTTACTACAACGCCAAGAACTATTTCAACTTCTGAAAATCATACAGATAAGAGCGTTGCTTTTATCAAAGCCAAAAAATAAAGAGGCTGTCGCAAATATAAATTTGCAACAGCCTCATGGGGCGAACGGATTTGATGCAGAAATTTTCGTTTGCGACCCGAAGGCGTATTTCCATACGTCGAGAGGAAGCAAACGGAAATAGCAAACAAAAAAATATCAATCAAAGCTGTTTACTGCATATGAATTGCTAAAAAACTGCATAAATGTGAAAAGAAGGTATAGAGCTAAAAAACTCTACACCTTCTTTTTGTTTGCGTGGCTGAATCTGCTACGGCAGATTCAGGTGAATGCAACAAATACGACAGCCCCTCTTTTAGCCGATGATTGTGTTCGTAGTCTCTTTGTCAAAAATATAAACGGTGCGGTAGGGGATGGAGAAGCGGTATGCCTGGTCCATTTTCGGTGCTTCTCTGGGGTCTAGTTTGAGTATGGCTTTGTCGGCGGCAATGTCCACGTATACGTTGGTTACGTCTCCGAGAAGCTCGGTCAGTTCAACGGAAGCGTCAATGACGTATGCGTCAGGCGCCTCGTCTCCTACAATTGCCTCGGGACGGAAGCCAAACACGATTTCCTTGCCCTCGTATTTTGCAAGAGACTCCGCATCCATCACCTTATCCAGCTCCAGCATTGCGCCGCCGATAATGGCTTTGCCATGCTCAATTCTGGTGGAGATCAGGTTCATGGGAGGCTCACCGATAAACCCTGCAACGAAGGTGTTGGCGGGGTGGAAATACAGATCGTGGGGAGTGCCGATTTGCTGAATATAGCCATCCTTCATAATCACGATCCTGTCTGCCATCGTCATGGCCTCGGTCTGGTCGTGGGTCACGTAGATGGTGGTGGCCCCCACCTTGCGGTGGATGTCGGTAATTTCGGAGCGCATGGTTACTCTTTGCTTGGCATCCAGGTTGGAGAGCGGCTCGTCCATGAGGAAGATGCCTACCTTGCGGATAATGGCTCTGCCAACTGCCACACGCTGACGCTGACCGCCCGAAAGGGCTCTGGGCTTGCGGTCCAGGTAGTCTGTAAGTCCCAGTATGGCGGCAATATCCTTGACCCTCTTATCAATCACGTCCTCGTCTACGCCCTGCAGCGAAAGGCCGAAGGCAAGATTGTCATAAACGGACATATGCGGATAGAGCGCATAGCTCTGGAATACCATGGCGACCTCTCTTTGCCGAGGTCCCATTTCGTTGGCGCGTTGTCCGTTGATGTAAAAATCGCCCTTGCTGATCTGCTCAAGACCGGCAATCATACGGAGAGTGGTGGATTTCCCACAACCCGAAGGGCCGACGAACACAACAAATTCGCCTTGCTCTATATCCAGATTGAAATTATGCACGGCATGGAAGCCGTTAGGATATATTTTGTTGATATCCTTAAAAGAGAGGTATGCCATAAAATGACTCCTTACCTGAATTTACTTTATCTCGTTTTCTATCTGACCGATAATGCCTTTGATATGCTGTACCGCAAAGGGAATATCCTCTCCGACGGTGCCCTCCAGCACAAGGACGGCATCGGGGTTTTGTTTATGAATTGCGCGGAGAATGCGCCCAAAGTCAAGCACGCCTTTGCCCACGCCGCATTGGGTGAGCTTGCCCTCGCTGACTAAAAAATCCTTGATATGATAGAGAAGAATATCCCCTCCGAACAGCGCATGGCCTCTCGCAAGGATCTCGTAGGCGCTTTTGTAATTAGAAATGGAAAGATAATTATAGAGATCAAAAATGACTCTTACATTCTCTCGGTTGATTTTGGAGATGACCTCTGCGAGAATATCGGGAGTGGAGCATACGTGGTTATACGCTCCCTCAATGCCCACAGACACCCCATACCGCGCCGCGGTGTCGGCGAGGTGACGGAAGGTGCTGACCACTATTTCTCTGGTTTTTTCTTTACAGTTGTCGGGATGAAAGCCCCACGGGTCCCCCATCAGCGAGCCTGTTTCCGAGCCAACCGCAGATGCCCCAAGGGCTTTTGCCAGAGAAAGGTATTCTTCAAAAATGGCAATGCCCCGCTCTGCCTTTTCCCTGTTTGGATGGACAGGGTTAAAGTAGGCGCCAAGCAACGCCACCTCCATGCCTGCGCGGGAAATGGTTTTGCCGATGCTTTCCGCCCGCAGAGGGTCAAGGGCGCCGAGACTGTAGGATACGCCCTCAATGGACTTGTATGCCACAAGCTGTATACCGTCCAGCCCAAGCTCCGACAGCCCGGCTAAGATATTTTCTTCGCCCATCACGCCAAGGTCATGGGCACGAATCATCAGTTTCATCATGCTTTTCTTTTGCTAAGCAGTTCTGTATAGGAGAGAATGAAGGGCGCAACCCCCTTTGCATCATTCTCCACCACAGGCTCGGATATATAGTATTCGTAGGAACCGTCGCGGCGCAGATTGTGTTCGGGGCCGAGCCCTGCCACAAGGCAAATGCCTCCCAGACTAAGATTG
>JAZOBX010000164.1:0-1513 GCA_045596205.1 Eubacteriales bacterium
AGCATTGCGCCCTTAAGAGAACTGTTACCAACAGCTTCCACCTTGCCGTCAAGTACAGGAGGCAGTAATCCTACCTTCATTGCGCTTTGGCAGTGCATATAAAAACCAAGGCCGCCTGCAAGATACAGCTTGGAAATATCATTTATGCAAAGTCCGTTTTCCGCTACAAGGGTTTCAAGTCCGGCTCGCAAAGCGCTTTTTGCCAGTTGAAATGCGCGAATATCTTCTTGGGACAGGGAAATATCGCCATTTTCTCCGGAGGCAAGAATAAACGGCTCTTCCTCTAAATATCCCGTTTCATCCAAAAGGGAAGTGCTAAGCAAATATGCAACGGTATCAATCAGTCCGCTACCGCAAATGCCAATAGGAGACTTGTTTTCAATGGTAGAAATGGAAAATCCGTCTTCTGTTTGCATCACTTTGGAAATGGCGCCTGCCACACCGCCAATCCCACAGGAAATCCCCGCTCCCTCAAGAGCAGGACCTGCCGCAGTAGAGGTGGAATAGAGCTTTCCTCCTCTGTTCTTTCCAAGACACAGTACAATTTCTCCGTTGGTACCAATGTCCATTAGCACCGTTGGTTCATCTTGCTCCCGCATTTTTGTCAGCATCACGCCGGCGGTAATATCACTTCCCACAAAGGAAGATGCAGAAGGCAGTAGAGTAATCTCTTCTACGTTTAACCCTAATTCTTCGCCTTTGTAAACCATTGTTGACAAAAAAGCAGGGGTGAACGGGTATGCCCCCATGCCTTCTGGAGAAATACCTGCAAACAAATGGAGCATGGTAGGATTAGCGGCAACCGTCATTTTCTTCGTCACTTTCCCGTTTCGGTGCATGGACAGCTCTTCTATCATCTCCGCTACTGCATCTAAAATGAGCTTTTGCAATGCTTTTAAATGCCCCTTTGTGCAGGCAGATATGCGGTTCATCACGTCTGCGCCAAAGCAACGCTGGGGATTCAGACGTGATACGGTGGCAACGGTTTCTCCCGTTTTTAGGTCAACAGACGCCATGGCAAGAGTAGTGGTACCAATATCAAGGGCCACTCCCCATTCACTATCGCTGTCAAGCGAAGATAGGGTGTTCTCACTTTGTTTGACGGTGAGTCCTTCTCCTTCCGTGATGCCAACGCCAATGACCGCGCCTTTGGGAGAGCAGACCGCCATGCAGGCTAGTAGCGTACCGTTATCGTCGGGAAGAAGCACAGCGCCAGGGGATTTCTTTTGCAAAAGTTCACCTTCGAGTAGCGCTACACGACATTTCCCGCATTTTCCCGCGCCGCCGCAATCGGCAGAAAGAAAAATGCCAATGCCTGAGAGATACGGCAAAAGCTCTTGCCCGACTGCCTCTTTTGGGATGATGACTTTTTTCATATCATCAACCTTCTTTTCTATATTCTTTTTGATAAATTGTCAAATTTGGATTTTTTTGATTTCTTCGGTATAGTACTGGACAAGCTCAAATTTTGTGCCCGGCATCAGTCTGTGGTCGGGGCAGGGAATAAATCCGC
>JAZOBX010000165.1:0-4123 GCA_045596205.1 Eubacteriales bacterium
ATTATGCGTTCCTTACTCCGTCAAGGAACGCATAGCTTCTGCAAAACGATCCTCATCAACTACGAGAAATTGATTTCTATTTTTTGTTTGTTATTTCAGTTTGGGCGCTCTGCGGTGCTAAGTACAGCGACGTTCGCCTAAATGAAAATTTCTGCTGAAAATCTGTTCGTTCTTGGAACGGTGTATTTGCGCATAACCAAAATAGTAACCCCCGTTGCTTATGGAAAACAATGGGGGTTTTTCTTATTATCATTTCATTTGACGCGAAAATATAGATTTTCACATGGGCGTTTTGGCAAAAGTTAGTCCAAAGTGCGGAGATACTTCATGCATCTCGTCACTTCCTCGGGCCCTGTGGGGGTGAGGGTTTCGGATTCCACCACCATAGGGATGCCCAAGCGCAGAGCCGCTTCGCGAACGGCCTTGCAGGGGGCTTCGCCCTCGCCAAT
The DNA here is from genome assembly GCA_045596205.1 of Eubacteriales bacterium. Taxonomy (GTDB): domain Bacteria; phylum Bacillota; class Clostridia; order Oscillospirales; family CAG-272; genus UBA1740. The sequence goes on from JAZOBX010000165.1 coordinate 450, forward strand.
GGCCATACCCTTGGCGCGCTCACCGTTGACCGTGTGGAAACCGTCTTTTAAGTGAATCACACGGATTCTGCCCTCTTTGTGGAGCTGTTCCATCAGCGCCACGGGATCTCTGTCTGCATTCCACGCCCAGAAGGTGTCAATTTCAAATTCCACCTTGGTGCGGCTGTGCATTTCGTCAAAAATCAGTTTGCCGAAAGGCGTGGGCAAAAATTCCTTGGAGTGGTTGTGGTAGCCCAGATGAATGCCGTTTTCTTCCAAAATGGGTTGCACACGGTTAATCAGAGCAATCACTTCCTCCAGGGCTTCTTCGCTTTCCTGGTTGGCGTAAGCAGGAATAATGAGATTGTCGCAACCAATGGCCTTGTGGTACGCAATGGTAGCTTCCAGCTTGTCGGGCTGCAATTCGTCGCAACCCGTGTGGGTACCGGACACTCTGAGATTGTATTTTTTAAGCCAACCCTTCACCGTTTCTGCATCGTGTCCGAAAAAGCCTGCAAATTCCACGAAGGCATAGCCTGCCTCATGGGCGGCGCGAAGGCCTGCTTCCAGATTATTTGCGGTCACGTCCCGCAAACTGAACAGCTGTAATCCGTATTCTGTCATGATTATTTACCTTTCATAAAACGTGGGATATCTAAGTCAATCAAGGCTAAACCAAAACAGACTTCCCCAGTGGGGGAAGGGGGGCCGCTTGCGGTGGATGAGGTGTCATCCCAAGAGAACTTCATATGCTTTTATAAAATGCATAAGATGATGATAGCGCAAACGTTCCTCCTTTCCTCTAAAAGGAATTTTTGTGCGGTTTCAGACTTGCATTGTGCAAGAGTTCTGAAAATCAGATTTCGGGAACTTCGATTTCCACTTCTCTGCCAAGCTCAGCGGAGCGGGCAATACCGTCGATGATGGCTTGGTTGTAGATGATCTGAGAAGAGGGAATGGGAGAAGGCAGACCGTTCTTGGAAGCATCCAGGAACGTACGGATCTTCTTGTCAAACAGGCCACCGGTAGAGGGCTTCAGAGGAATTTCGGTGCAAACGTCCTGACCGCCAATGTTCTGATACAGCTTCATGGGCTTGTCAAAGGTGCCGTTCCAGCATTCGGTAGCAGGTACACGGAGAGAGCCCTTAGTACCCATAATGATGGTATCGCCGGGGCAGTCCAGATGCATTGCCCATGCAATACGGAAGTCAAGGATAATACCGCCTTCCAGACGAATGAAAGCAGCGGCGAAATCGTCAACGGAGAACACCTTTGCGTAATCGGTGTGACCGGAGTTTACGTAGCCTGCATATTCGGGATCGGTGCCAAGGAAAGCAGATTTGTAACCGGAAACGGTGAGAGGCTTCGGATAGCCGATAGCATTCAGCACGCAGTCCAGAGAGTAGCAACCGATGTCACCCAGCGCACCCAGACCTGCGGTCTTGTCTTCGATAAAGGTGGTGCCGTAGGGGAAGGGAATACCTTGACGGCGTCCGCCACCGGTTTGGATGTAGTAAATGTCGCCCAGCTTGCCGGAGCGGCAGATGGTACCGATCATTTGCATATTGGCGTCAAAACGGGGTTGGAAACCGATAGACAGCACCTTACCGCTGGCTTTTTCAGCCTTGCAGATTTCCACAGCCTCTTCCAGGGTCACGCACATGGGTTTTTCCAGCAGTACGTTAATGCCTGCATTGAGGGCGTCGATGGTGCATTCCGCATGGGTACGGTTATAGGTACAAACGCTTACGCAGTCCAGCTTCAGACTCTTGTCTGCCAGCATTTCCTTGTGATCCTTGTAGTCGGTTTTCACCTTGGAGGAATCAAAGGTTTCGCTGTGGTACTTTTTGAAGAATGCAGCAGCCTTGCCGGGGATCAGGTCAGCGCCTGCCACGATTTCTACGTCGGGTTGTCTCAGGTAAGCGGCCATATGCGCTTCTGCGATCCAACCTGTACCGGTAATTGCCACGCGCACTTTTTTGCTGGCGTCAACGGCCACGCTGTCAGCCTGCACGTCTTTAAAAGCATCCAAAATAGCATCTTTTGCCATAAGTGAGAATCTCCTTTAAAATAAAAGTATTATTTCCCCTTCATTATAGCAGAAATAAATTCCTTTGTCCATTGATAAGCGAAAAATAGATTTCGTCAAAAGAAACGAAAATTCGGTTGGTTTTTTATCATTTTGTTCAAAAAATGGATAAAACCGAAAAAACTGCTTTGCCACGCGGAAAAAAGTAAGGGAAAAAGCAAGGGAATCTTTGGTTTTCGGTTGACAAAAAGAAAAGAGATTTGCTATAATGTAAGCGGCAAAGAATACCAAAAAATGCAAATGCAAACGGAAAGGATGTTTTATGTCTAAAAGAATCCTTGCCTTTGACTTTGGCGCTTCCAGCGGCAGAGCCATGCTGGCAACGTACAGCAACGGCAAAATTGATATGCGTGAGATTCACCGTTTCTCCAACGACCCCGTCTTCCTTGGCGACACCATGTATTGGGATATTGTCCGCCTTTGGTTTGAAATCAAGCAAGGCATCATCAAAGCGTTGCAGGAAGGTCCCGTCGACGCCATTGGTATTGACACTTGGGGCGTAGACTTCGCTCTCATTGACAAAAACGGCGAACTGCTGCAAAACCCCGTTCACTATCGCGACAAGCGTACAAACGGTATTCCCGAAAAGGTGTTTGAAAAGGTCTCTGCCCATGAACTCTATGGGCGCACAGGTACCCAAACCCTCCATTTTAACACGATTTATCAGCTCTATTATCTGGCAACGGAGCGCCCCGACCTTCTGGCGCGTGCAGATAAAATGCTCATGATTCCCGACTTCTTCGCCTACCTGCTCACAGGGGTGGCAAGAGGGGAAATGACCAACGCCTCCACCACCAACTTCTTTAATCCCTACGATAAAACCTGGGATACCGAATTGCTCACCCGCCTGGGTATCCCTACCCATATGCTCCCCGAGCTGATCCGTCCGGGCGAATGCTACGGTATGCTGTCCGATCGCCTCGCAGAGGAATTTAAGTGCGCGCCGATGCCCGTCATTGCCGTCTGTACCCACGATACCGCCTCTGCCGTTGCCGCCGCTCCCGCCAAAGGTGACTTTATCTACGTCAGCTGCGGCACCTGGTCGCTCTTTGGCACCGAGCTTGCCGCTCCCTGCATCACCCCCGAAAGCGAAGCGGTGCAGTACACCAACGAAGGCGGTTGGAACGGCAGCATCCGTTTTCTGAAAAACATTATCGGTCTTTGGCTCATTCAGGAATCCCGCCGTCAATGGATCAAAGAGGGGCAAAACGTCTCTTACGCAGACCTGGAGAGGGAAGCCCTTTCCGCCGAGCCCTTCCGCTGTTTTATTGACTGCGATGCCCCCGAGTTTGAAACCGCAGGGGATCTGCCCGGCCGCGTCAGAGAATTTTGCCGCGCCACAGGGCAATACGTGCCCCAAACCCGCGGGGAAGTCATGCGCTGTATCTACCAGTCGCTGGCCATGAAATACCGTTCCAATTACGAAAAGCTCTGCGCCCTCACAGGCAAGACCTACCCCCATATCCACATGGTGGGCGGCGGCATCAAAGACACTCTGCTTTGCCGTCTCACCGCCAACGCCACGGGCGCTACGGTGTTGGCAGGCCCCGCTGAGGCCACGGTTATGGGCAACATTGCCGTGTGTCTGATTGCAAGTCGGAGGCCA
>JAZOBX010000166.1:0-3713 GCA_045596205.1 Eubacteriales bacterium
AAATTTGCGATGCAAATTTGAAGATTCGCACTCTCTCCGCCTGCCAAGCGAGCTTGCCGATCTCCGAGAGGCGAATGCGAACCTACCGCCAGTCAAGCAGGCGGATAGGTTCGTTAATCCTGGTGACGCAATCAAAAAAATGAGAGGGCACGAGACCCTCTCATTTTTTTGGCAGCGGCACTAGGATTCGAACCTAGGTAATGACGGAGTCAGAGTCCGTTGCCTTACCGCTTGGCGATGCCGCTGTATTCGAACAGATAGTATTATATACCAAAGGATTCGCGTTTGTCAAGTCTTTTATACAAATTTGCGAAAAATGAGAAAAAAGTGTCATCTTTTTTGCCTGCCCCCCTCTGCAGCAGAGCATTTATGATGATATAAGCAGAGCAAGAATAGAAGGAAGCCACTCCTTTTACTCTTGCTTGTTTTGCATTCAGGGGATATAGACGGGGTGCTTGGCGTAGGTGGAGGGGGAGACGGCGACGGCTTTTTTGAACTCTACGGAAAAATATTTGTAGTCGCCAAAGCCTGAGAGCAACGCCACTTCCCCCAGAGAATAGTAGCCCGAGGAAATGAGGGCGAGGGCGTTTTGGATGCGTAATTTTGCGATGTATTTTTGGGGCGAGGTGCCGTATTCTTCTTTAAACAGCCGTCTGAAATAAACCTCGCTCATAAAAGATTGTTCGGCAATCTCGCCTACGGTGAGGTCGCCGTTTTTGTAGTGGGAAAGCAGGTAGTCCACGGATTTTTGAATTTTGGAGGTGTGGGAGGGGGCGGTCAGGCATTCCTTGTGGCACAGGGCGAGGATTTTGGAGAACAGCGCGGCGCATTCGTGCTTGTAGCCTGCTTCCTTTTTGCGCCAAAGCTCGTAGATTCTGCGAAACAGCACTGCCATAGGGTGGGGGTTTGCGGGTGTGAAATGCTCAATTTTGGAGGCGGCAAAGTCCACGGTTTCAAAATGCACCACGATTAAGCGGTCCTCTTGGGATATGCGGGTGTAGTTTAAGTGGGCGGGCACGAAGCATACGGCGTTGTCACTCAGGTGATATTCTGCGGTGTCGGTTTTGAGTTTCGCATCGGCATGAAAACGGAAGGAAAGAGCGTTGACGTTGCGCCCGCTGTTAAAGATGCGGATCTGCCGCTGGTCAATCTCCCACACGTCCACAATGTGAAAGAGCAATTCTTCTTTTTCAAAAAACATCCCTTGTCTCCCTTCTTTTTGAGATATTGTAACAAATTTGTTTCGGAAAATCAACCTTTTGTATCAAAATAAAGGTGGGCAAACAGCATTTGCGGTGCTACAATGAAAGAAAAAGGAGGCGCAAATCATGTATGACAGACAAGGTACCTTTGCGCTCTTTGAGGAGCAAAAGCACATCTGGCAACCCAAAGCCAAGGAAGGCATAGAGCGTTACCGCAAAGGGGACGTTAAGCTGACGGTGGTGGACCAAAGCGGCAAGCCCGTTAAGGGCGCGAACGTGAGATTTAACCAGGTATCCCACGAATTTCGGTTTGGCGCCAATTTGTTTATGCTGGAGCAAATGGAGACCGCAGAGAAAAACGAAGCCTACGAGACCTGCTTTACTGAGCTGTTTAATATGGCGACCCTACCGTTTTACTGGAATACCCTTGAGCCCCAGCGAGGAAAGCCCCGCTACGAAAAAGACAGCCCCGTGATTTACAGACGCCCCGCGCCCGACAGCTGTATTGCTTTTTGCCAAGCCCACGGCATTGAGCCAAGGGAACACGCTTTGGCGTACGATATATTTTTCCCCGATTGGCTGTCCGGTGCCTCAGACGAAGAGGTGATGGCGGAGCTGGAACGGCGGTATCGGGAAATTTCGGAGCGTTACGCCCATCTGATCCCCACCATTGAGGTCACCAACGAAATGGAATGGGTAAAGGGGAAAACCGCTTTTTACGACCATCCCGATTTTATTCCCTATTGCTTTGGCCTGGCGGAAAAATATTTTCCCAAAAATCAGCTTGTCATCAACGAGCATGCGGGCTTGGCTTGGCAAGACAGAGGCCGCACCACCGACAAATACTACGCTTATATTGAAAGCAATCTGCTCAAAGGCGTGCGCATTGACGCCATTGGGATGCAGTACCACTTGTTTTTTAAGAGAGACATCCCCGATCAAGGACGGATGATGATGTTCAATCCCGAAAAACTCTATCGGCATATGGATCTTTACGCTCGCTTTGGAAAGCCTCTGCAAGTTACCGAAATTACCATTCCTTCCTATTCTTGGGAGCAAGAGGACGAGGAAATCCAAGCGGATTTACTAAAAAACCTCTACACTATTTGGTTTTCTCATCCCGCTGTGGAGCAAATTATCTATTGGAACTTAGTGGACGGCTACGCCCATTGCGCCAACCCCGACCAAATATCAATTTCTCGGGGCAATATGACCTTTGGCGAAAACTATTTCCACGGCGGTTTGCTTCGCTTTGACATGACCCCAAAGCCCGCTTACCGCAGACTCAAAAAATTGCTGCAGGAAACCTGGCATACAAACGGCAGTCTGCACACCTCTCGGATGGGCGAGGGCGCATTCAGAGGCTTTTTCGGAGAGTATGAGGTGGAAATCTCCCACGGCGGCAAGACCGTTACCCAAAGGGTCAAGGTCTCCAAAAACAGTAAAAATGATTTGACTTTGGTGCTGGCATGACAAAAGAAATACTGATCATTTTGGCTTGCGTTCCACTGTACGTGGTGAACGCCTTTTGCGACAAATATGCTTCCGCTAAAGGGGGCAACATCTCTCGCCTGCGCTATAACGCCATCAAATTTCTGGTGGGTGGTATTTGCCTTTTGCCATTGTTCTTGACAGATACATTGCCGAGATTCGCATGGGGCGTGGTGCTTTGCGGTGTGGCGTGCGGTGTGATGTACGCCATCAGCAAAACGGTGATTCTGCACGGATATGAAGTCACCTCCGTGGCGTTTATGACCCTTTGCCATGCGGCGGGGATGATCCTCCCTTGCGTGCTTGGTCACTTTTTCTGGTCGGAGAGCATGGGGTTTTGGTCTTTTGCAGGCATTTTGCTTGCGGTTGTGTCTATTGTGATGCTCAAAGATAGCCAAGGAGAAAAAATGGCATTTGGCATAAAGGGAGTGCTTTGCGGCGCGGCTGTCTTTCTCACCAGCGGCGGCGTGATGGTGGTGCAAAAGCTGATGGGGCTGTATTTTTCTCATCAAAGCAACAGCGCCTACAATTTTTATTCCTTCCTTGTGGCGTTTCTCTTGATTTCCTTGTGTTTGCTTCCCAAGCAGACTGACGGTGGCGAGAAAAAAGGGGACGTAAAAGCTCTGTGGCTGCCTGCTCTTGGCAGCGCGCTTTCTCTTTGCATCATCAGCTTGGTGATGACAAGCCTGGCGGGTCAGGTGCCTTCCGTGATTTTGTTCCCGCTCTTTAACGGCGTGGGAATCATTTCGGTTTGCATCGGCTCGGTGTTTCTCTTTGGCGAAGCCCTCACGAAGAAAAAAGCCCTCGGACTGCTGCTGGGGGTGTTAGGTCTTTGCCTTGTGAATATATAGTCTTTTACAAAATCTTTTCGTCTGTCAAAGACGGTTATTTACACATTGAAAATGAGCAAGAGTAAAAGGTAAAACCTTCTATTTTTGCTCATTTGTTAGCCTCTTTTTCCTTTTTTTTATATTACCACGGATTTTTTAAAAGCCAACCCTTTTGAGTTAATCTTTTTAA
>JAZOBX010000167.1:0-3106 GCA_045596205.1 Eubacteriales bacterium
CAAAAGTGGCTGAAAAAGGTGGTGTTGATGGTGGTTTGCTTAGAGCTGACCATCAACAGCATTTACGATCTTTGTATGCTTTGGTATGACGTGGGTATGGCGGACAGAGCGTCTTACGTGGACTATCTGGCAGAATGGCAACCCATCATTGACGACGTGAAGGAAAGCGACACGGACTTTTACCGCATGGAAAAACTGCCCTACCGCCGTATGAATGACCCTGCGGCATTCGGCTTCCGCGGGCTGACCGCTTCTACCTCTACCCTTCACGCAGGCGCGATTGCATTTATTGAGGTGATGGGAATCTCTGCAGACTCTCACTGGTCGGAATATGCGGGCTCTTCTCCTGTAACCGACTCTATTTTGGGGATTCGCTACGTCATTGACAGCGTGGGCAAAAACAGAGTCAGCACCACCTATGAGGTGTATAAAAACGACGGTGCGCACCTGGCATATTACAATCCTTACGCTTTGCCTATTGCTTTTTGCGTGTCGGATAAAGTCAACGATATTTCCTTCTCTGCGAAGCCTTCAGGCGAAGAAGCAGAGGAAGGCAAAACCTATTACAGCAAGATGCATTCCGCCTTTGAGAGAATGAACTATCTTCTTGGGGCAATGATGGGCGAAGATGCGCCTGTGGACGTGTATTTGCCTTTTGAGGCACTCAAAAAAGAAGTGGATACCCATCTTGGAACAGCCCATTACTCTTACGATTACTATTACCTGCCCTCTTTTACGGAAGGAGACAAAGGAGATATTACCTTTACTCTTGGCGGCAGCGAAGGCAGAGAAATTTTCGCCTATTTCCCCTCTGACTACCAAAGAGAAGGCAACAAGCTGACCGTTGAAGGTCAAGAGACGGTACCGTGGTTTGATAACAGCAACTTTGGTACTGTGTATATTGGGGAAATTGAAGGCGGCGCACAAAAGACCGTGACCATTACCGTTGCAGGAAAAGACGGGCTGTATGTCACAGCGGTTGACGGCACAAACCTGAAATCTTATTTTTACACCTTAAACGAAGAACTCTACCGCTCGGTATTTGCAGAACTGAAGGAAGGCGGCATTCGTCTGGACAGCTTCACAGAGGACAGCTTCCACGGCAGCATCACCGTGCCTGAGGACAGAACCACCGTCTTTACCACCATTCCCTACGATGAGGGATGGAAAGTAACGGTGGACGGAGAAGCGGTAGAAATTTATGAAACCATGGACGCTTTGGTGGCGTTTGACCTTACACCCGGCGAGCATACAATTGACATGGAATACCGCCCCGAAATTTACGGCACGGCTCTGAAGCTGTGTGCGGTGGGTGTGGCTTCCTTTACGCTGATTGTGGCAGGGGAGTATGTGTATGGCATTTTACGCCGTAAATATGCATCCAAGCAGAATTGAAAGGAATCGGTTATGTTTTATTATCTTCAAGGGCAACTCGTTCATCTAGAACCGACTGCCGTTGCCATTGATTGCAACGGTGTGGCGTACCGTTTGACTTGCAGCCTGTTTACCTCCGACAGTTTATCCGAGAGAAAAGGTATGCAGGTGAAGCTCTACACCCATTTGCAAGTGAGAGAAGACAATTTGGAGTTGTTTGGCTTTGCTTCCAACGACGAGCTGCAAATGTTCCGCTATCTGATCTCTGTGTCGGGGGTTGGCCCCAAAGCGGCAATGGCGGTGCTGTCTACCCTTCCCCCTTCCAAATTCAGTTATGCGGTCTGCACGGAAGACGTGAAGGCCATTGCCAAAGCCCCCGGGCTTGGTGCAAAGACGGCTTCCCGCATTATTCTGGAACTCAAAGACAAATTTGCCAAAGAATTTTTAAGCGAAAAGGATTCCAAAATTTCTATGGCGGTGTCAAGCTCTGCACCTGCCAAAAGCGGCAAGCTGACAGAAGCCACCGAAGCCCTGCAATCCCTTGGGTATGACCGTTCTTCTATTCTGAACGCTCTGAGAGGCATTGACACCGAAAAACTGTCGCTGGAAGAAATTATTACGGCGGCTTTGAAGAAATTTCTGTAAAGGAGGGATAGGTGATGGAAGAAAGAGAATTTGACTATGAAAGCCGCTATATGACGGCAGAATATACCGAAAACGACACCGATGTAGAAATCTCCCTCCGCCCTCAGAATTTAGAGGAATATATTGGGCAGGACAAAGCCAAAAGCAACCTGCAGATCTATATTGAAGCGGCAAAAATGAGAGGCGAAGCCCTTGATCACGTATTGCTGTACGGCCCTCCCGGGCTTGGTAAAACCACGCTGGCAGGCATTATTGCCAATGAAATGGGCGTCAATATCCGCATCACTTCCGGCCCTGCCATTGAAAAGCAGGGGGATTTGGCGGCGATTCTCACCAATCTGCAAAAGGGGGATATTCTCTTTATTGACGAAATCCACCGTTTGCCCCGCACCATTGAGGAAATTCTCTACCCTGCAATGGAAGACTACGCCTTGGATATTATCATCGGCAAAGGTCCCAGCGCCAGAAGCATTCGTTTGCCTCTGCCCCATTTCACCCTCATTGGCGCCACCACCAGAGCGGGACAGATCACCACACCGCTCCGCGACCGTTTCGGCGTGGTGCTGAAGCTGGAGCTGTATACGCCCCATGAGCTGGCTACCATCGTGCATCGCAGTGCGGGGATTTTAGGTATTAAGGTGACGGAAGAGGGGGCGTATGAGATTGCCTCCCGTTCCCGTGGCACACCCCGTATTGCCAACCGCTTGCTGAAGCGCCTCCGCGACTTTGCGTTGGTAAAGGGTGACGGTCAGATTACTTCCGAAATTGCCAAAATGGCACTTGATGCCCTTGAAATTGACGCCCTTGGCCTTGACAATACCGACAGACGGATCCTCAAAGCCATTATTTCCTACTACGGCGGCGGCCCTGTAGGTCTTGAAACTCTGGCGGCAACCACGGGCGAAGAAGCGGTGACTATTGAGGACGTATACGAGCCCTATCTGATGCAGATCGGTTTTCTCACCCGTACCCCTCGCGGCCGCTGTGTAACCAAGCTGGCGTATGAGCATTTAGGTCTTCCCTACTATGAATCTAAAGGCCACGCAGGACAGACAAGTCTATTTGATGATACGCTGTAAGGTAAATC
>JAZOBX010000168.1:0-7887 GCA_045596205.1 Eubacteriales bacterium
AGAGGTGTACTTTTCCTTTTTTGGCCTGCCCGACAGGATTCGGTCTCGCGCGACCTACGCGCTCGGTCTTCCGCGGCTCCTGACAGTCCACCGGACTGTCAATTCACTACCGCTCCCCTTCGAATCCTATCGTGCAAAAAAGAAAAAGCACACACAGAGGTGTACTTTTCCTTTTTTGGCCTGCCCGACAGGATTCGAACCTGCGGCCTTCAGAGTCGGAGTCTGACGCTCTATCCAGCTGGGCTACGGGTAGATGTATTGGGTTTTGCGCAAAGGTCATTATACCACAGGAATGGACTTTTGTAAAGACAAAAGACAAAAATAGACAAAAGTTTTTGCTTTTAGAGAAAATTGAGGGGAAGATCGATCATTATTTGCAAGATATGAACACAATGTTTTGTGTTTGTAAAAAAATGTTGCATTTTGTCAAATCCTATGCTATAATCAAAGGCGCATAGGTTTGTGACCAAATATACTGTCTATGCATATCATTTTTATTGGAGGATTTCTCATGAAGACAATCGGTAACATTCTCTGGTTTATTTTCACAGGTCTTGCAAGCGGCGTTGCTTACTTCTTTACAGGCTTGCTTCTTTGCATCACCAACATCGGTATCCCCTTTGGTAAACAATGCTTCAAAATGGCAGGATTGGTCATCTGGCCCTTTGGCAAAACCGTCAACAGCGATTTTGGCAAACACCCCATCGCCAATATTATCTGGTGCTTACTGTTCGGTTGGGAAATGGCTCTCGGCTTCTTGTTGGTTGGTCTGATCTGGTGCATCACCATCATCGGTATCCCCTTCGGCAAACAGTGCTTCAAGCTGGCAAAGCTGTCCTTCGTTCCCTTCGGCGCAACCATTTCCTGAGCATCATAAACCAAAACGTCGGTCGCATATGCGTGTTCTCCGTTAAGGATAACACGCAACTGCGGCCGACTTTTTTTGCTTTGGCGTTTTTTGTATTGTCTATTCCCTGCAAAGGCAGATAAAAGCAAAACGAAAATAGCAAAAAAGGTTGTTTTGGACGCTTGGATGTGCTATAATGGTAAAAATACGATTATTTTTTACCCAAGGGAGTTTTTACTATGAAAAAAGAAATCCACGGCTTTAGCTTACAGCGAAGCGAACAAGTGCCCGATCTGCACTCCGTGGCGCATATTTTTGTCCACGAGGTCAGCGGCGCCCACCTGCTTTATCTTGAAAATGACGATCCCGAAAAGGTATTTTCCATTGCCTTTAAGACTGTGCCCCAAGACAGCACCGGCGTGTTCCACATTCTGGAGCATTCCGTGCTCTGCGGCTCTGATAAATATCCTCTCCGCGAGCCTTTCGTAGACCTGCTGAAAAGCTCCATGCAAACCTTCCTCAACGCCATGACCTTTTCCGACAAAACCATGTATCCCGTGGCAAGCATGAACGAAAAGGATTTTCTCAACCTGATGTCCGTGTATCTTGACGCGGTGTTCTGCCCCCGTATTTACAAAAAGAAAGAAATCTTCATGCAGGAAGGCTGGCATCTGGAAATCCCCGAAGAGGGCGACCCCTACTTTAACGGCGTTGTCTACAACGAAATGAAGGGCGCGTTCTCCCGCGCAGACCGCGTGATGTACGATCTGCTCAGCCAAGCTCTTTTCCCCGATACCACCTACTCCTTCTGCTCAGGCGGTGCCCCCGAACATATTCCGGAACTTACCTACGAACAGTTCCTCCATCATCACCGCACCTTCTACCATCCCGAAAACAGCTTTATTTTCCTGTACGGACAAATGGATCTGGAAGAAAAGCTGGCGTACATTGACCAAGAATATCTGGCAAAAAGACCCCGCATCAACAGCCAAATTGAGATAAAAGAGCAAAAACCCATAGGGTTTGTGCGAAAAAATGCCACATACGTCATCGGTGAGGAAGAATCCGAAGAGCGCAATGCGAAAATGTGTATGGGCTATGTATTCGGTGACTTTTCCGACCGTGTGGGCAACCTGCTCATGGACGTGATCTGCGAAAGCATCGCAGGCTCCAACGAGTCTCCGCTGAAAAAGGCCGTTCTGTCTTCGGGCTTTTGCGAAGAGTTCTCTGCTTACGTGGATGCAGAAAAATACAGCCAGCTGGTCTTTGAGCTTCACAAAGCTGACCAGAAGGATGCAGACCGTTTTAAAGCCTTCCTGCATGAGGAAATCGCTAAAATCTGCGAAGCGGGCATTGACCGTGAGGCCATGACTGCCTGCCTCAACATTCGTGAATTCACCCTCCGTGAAAATGATCATTACGGACCCGCGGGTCTCAACTACGCCATCGACGTGATGAGTGGATGGCTCTACGGCGCAGATCCCATTCCTTATCTCTCTGCTATGCCTGTTGTGGCAAAAGTCCGTGAGCTGCTGGAAACTGCCGCGCCAGAAGAGCTGCTCCGAAAAGCCGTTTTGGAAAGCAACCACTCAGCGCAAGTGGTGCTCTCCCCCTCCAAAACCCTCAAAGCCGAGCAGCTGGCAAAAGAAAAAGCCATGGCAAAAGCATATTTTGACGCCATGACAAAAGAAGAAGTGGCCATCTGCAAGGCAGAAAACGCAAGTCTTCGCGCCTTCCAGACCGAGCTGGATACCCCCGAAGCCAAAGCGACTTTGCCGCATCTGTCTCTTGATGATCTGTCCCCTGAAGTCACCCCCGATATTCCAACCGAAGAAAAAACCGAAGGTGACATTCCCGTTCTGCATCATCCCATTGCCACCAACGGCATCGTGTATACCTATTACTACTTTGACGTTTCCCGCCTGGATTTTGCGGAAATGTCTAAACTGTCTCTCCTTTGCAAAATGCTGTCCGCTCTGCCTACCGCCAACTACACCACCGCAGGGCTGGACACCGCCGTCAAAACCTATCTGGGCTCTCTCTCCTTTGGTGTGGAATGTATCAGAGACCGCAAGGACGGACACGTGACCCCCTACGTCGTCATTGGCTCTTCCGCGATTGAAGGCAATATGCATAAGATTGGCGAATTTGCCGAAGAAGTGGCGCTCACTACCCGTTTTGACAGGGAAGAGGTCAAGCGTTTGCTCCAGCAAGAATTGATTTCCTATGAACAAATTCTTTTGGGCGCAGGCAACTATTTTGCCTCTACCCGCGCCAGAGCATCCAAGCATATTGCCGCTAAATACGAAGACGCGACCCAGGGCTACGGTTTCTTAGAATATCTCCGCGCAGCTGTCTCTTCCTTTGATAATACTCTTGATTTCTGCGATGCTATGACTGCTCTTGCAAAAGCAACGTTTACAGAAAGTCCTCTTCTGATTACCCTCTCTTGCGAAGAGGAGCTGTACCAAAAATTCTTCCAAAGACCTGTTGGTTTTGCTAACAATTCTTTACAAAATTGCCAAAACCCACCCGTTTTTCCTGCTTTTTCCAACTGCCAAGCTGTTTCTATCCCCGCCGCTGTTGCCTTTGACGCTCTCTGCTATAACATGGCTGATAAGGGCTTTCGCTTTGTCGGGAAGCTGTCTCTGCTCTCCCGCATCGTTTCGCTGGACTACCTTTGGAACAAGGTGCGCGTGCAGGGCGGTGCGTACGGTGTCACGCTGAGCATTGACGACGACGGACTGATCTCCTTCTCCTCGTACCGCGACCCCAACGTAACCGAAACGTTGGATGCTTATAAGGCCACCGCAGACTACCTCCGTCAGTTTGAAGCGGATGAAGTTTCTATGGCAGGATATATCATCGGCGTGATTTCGGGCTCGGATAAGCCTCTGCGCCCCAAGAGAAAAGCAAAAGTGGGCGACGTGCGTTATCTTTCACGTGTTGACCGCGCCCTCCGTCAAGCCAACCGCACGGATATTCTCTCTGCCAAACCCGCCGACATGGTCGCTTATGCCGATATGTTTGATGCGCTGGCAGGTACCGAATCCGTCTGCGTTGTGGCAGGACAGGACAAAATCGCCAAAGCCGCCCCCTTGTTTGAAAGCGAAAAATAAATACTTTGCTTCACCCCGCCTTTTACGAGAAAAAGGCGGGGATTTTTTATTTTTTGCGTTTTTTCGTATAGCCGTCCTCCGAAAAATGGTTATTTCTGGCAAAAAAATGCCAAAATGTACAAAATGACGAGAAAAAATTTCTTATTTTGTATGATTTTTTTTCATACTTCTATTGAATTCCGTTTAAAATTGTGTTAAAATTGTAGAGCATAAAAATTATTAAAATTTATATAGATCACCAATCAGTTTGAAAGGAACTTGCAACATGAAGTACTTTGTAAAATTTCTGTGCCAATTCATCTCCTTCTTCCTCGTCTTTGCCATCGGCTTTCTGTCTTGTATTGCAGTGGTCGTTGGTGCTGCAGCGTACGTGTACTGCAACATCTCCATTGACAAACTCAACGAGTTTGGCATGAACATCGACACAGGCAATATTTTTAAACCCGATGCGGAGGTGCCTGTCAACTCTCTGACGCTGGATAAATTGCTCAGCGAAATCCTTGGTATCACAGGGGAGCCGAGCCAATATTCGCTACAAGAGTTGATTGATCGCTACGGCTTGATTTTGCCGGAAGACGTGATCAAATATCTGCCCGATGCAGAAATCATGAACGCTTCTCTTGATAAGCTGTTCTCGAAAGATGGGTTGGAGCTCGTTCTTAAGAACACCAAGCTCAACTATCTGTTGCAGTTCGTTCCCGAAGGCGTTTTGGGCAAAGAGGTCAACGAAACTGTTGGTGAAAAGACCTTATATGAAATCATTTTCCCTGAAGAAGGCGACTACTCCAGATTCCTCAAAGGAGTGCAACTCGGCTTCTTCTTAGGCGTTGAATATGAGCGTGACGATGAGGGGAACTATATCGTCAAGCAGAAGGGCGAATATCCCTCCGTGCTTGAAATGCTCGCTCCCATTGATCTCGGTGTGATTCTCGGCGTTGTAACAGGCGGCGAGAGCCTTGTGCATGCTCTGCACCTGTGCCTTGGTCACATCAAAGCCATGGATTTCGTTACCCTCTTTACCAATGACCCCCAAGGCGTTTTGGGTAATTACTACGAAGTCATTGGCGACCGTAGCATTGGGGATATGTTCAGACACGATGGCGCAGATGTCTGCAAATTCCATGTTCCCGGCTTCTTTGAAGATCTCTATCTCGGCATGCTGATTGGTGTGGATGGATACATAGATGAAAACGGTGCTTACGTGGTGGAATACAAGGATCCCGATAAGCCCACCATTCTGGAACTGCTGGCTCCTCTGAGCATCGGCGGTATCATTGAAGCAATCTTTGACCCGGACAAAGATCCTGTAAACGTGGTCTTTGATACCATTGGCAATCTGTACTTCAACGATCTGTTCGGCACGTTCCTGGATCTGGAAAAACTGGGTATGTCTCAGGCTCTTGAAGGCAAGCTGGTCAAAGACCTGATCGAATACGAAGACGGTCACTTCAAGCTGAAAGTGGCTGACCTGTTTGAAGGCGTATACCTGGGCGACTTCCTGGGTGTGAAGGCAGATAAGACCAACGGCTACGAAATTCTGCCCGAAGACGATTCTCCCGCCGCCATCAAACTGATTGCCCATATCAACATCGGTGACATTATGGACGCTCTCTACAGCGGCGATATGCACCAGGTGATTCAGGTGACCTACGATCAGATTGAGTTTATCAAGCTCAAAGACATCGTGCATCTCTTCATTCACGATACCTCCAAGATCCCCGGTCTGGACAAAGCTCTGGGCGAAAAGACCATCGGCACTATCGTGAAATGCGAAAACGGCAAATTTACCCTGACGCTTCCCGAAGCCTTCAAGGACATCTATCTGGGTGATTTCCTTGAGGTTGAATATATCATTGACGAAAACGGTCAGTTCCAGGTTGTAGGCGAAGTAGACACCTGGAAAGAACTGATTGCGCATATTTCTCTCTATGACCTGGTATACGCCGCATTCAACGGCGGTATGCCCGAGGTGCTCTACAGCCTCTTTGCAGGCATCTATCTGGAGGACGTGCTGGATCTGTTCATTGATTTCAGCGGCTTCTACGGCTACCTCTACGAAGGCTACAAGCTGGGTGACTTCGTGAAATACGATGACGGTAAATTGTCCTTTGCCATCGTTGACTACATTGAAAACATTCATCTGGCAACCCTGGTCAAAGACCTGGTGGACCATCCCACCACGCCTGCGATCATTGCTACTGCCGCTCTCTACGCAGGGTATATTGCTTATCTGCTGTTCATGGCTGAACAACCCGTTCTGGAATACATCCACGGCAAGCTGGCAGGCAAGACCGCCAACGATTACCTGGGCGAATTCTTTGATACCGAAGAATACCGTCTGGACCGTCTGCTCTCCAGCATCCACTTCTCCGAAGTGTTTGTACCCGGCGTGGGCGGTGAGATTGAAGCCTCCTGGTACGGCGCTATCAAGAATATTGCCTTTGACGATCTGGTTTACATTGCCTTCGACTATGAGGCCGCAGGCTACACCGACTTCTTCGGCGGCCTGAAGGTCAGCGACATTCTGGTAGAAAAAGAAGACGGTACCTACGAACTGAAGCTGGATGTTGTCCCCGAACATATCTATCTTGACGTCTTCTTCAATAACATTCTCCACCTGGCAGGCACCAGCCTGGAAGAACTGAATCTGGGCGGCATCTTTGACGGTGTTCTGCTTTCCGACGTGGTAGAGAAAACCGAAGACGGCATTATCCTCCATTCTTACCCCATGGTCAACAACCTTGACCTGCCTCTGGAATGGAAGCAAATCAAAGAAGATCCCACCGCGCTGCGCTCTATCGTGCTGCTTGCGCTTGGCGTGGGCTTTGCTACCTATCGCTATTTTACCGATTACGAAGACTTCAGCCAACTGGAAATCGCATACGTGCTTGACCGCTTTGGCGTGGAAAATGAACATATCAGAACCATCGCAGGCGACAAACTGGTGGGCGACCTTCTGCCCGAAAATCTGGCAGACCTGCCCAAAGCGCTGATTTCCTTCATGGAAGACGTTCCCGTAGACGTTATTCCCGGTCTCATCGGCTTTGAAAACAAATATCTTGACACCATCCTTGGCGATTCCACCTTCGGCGACATCGTATCCGTTGACGAAGAAGGCAACGTCAAGTTCACTCCTTACGGCTTTGTGAAGAATATCGCCTTCTACGACGTGGTGGCTCTGGTTTATCCCGCAGTAGAAGAAAACGAACACTTGTCAAACATTCTCCATGCTCTGGGCGAAGTGGGTGACCTGGTCAGCCAAAAAGAAGACGGCTCCTACAAAGTGACCGTTGTAGAGTTTGTCAGCAAAGTGGCATTTGCTGATTTGTTCGGCCTGTTTGGGCTGGGCGAAGACGTCATTGATCCCATTTTTGGCGATCATGTGATTGGCGACGTTATATATTATAATGAAGAAAATGAACTCGTCCTCGCCTTTGAAGCACTGCTTCACGATATCGTGATCGTAGAGCTCTTTGAGGCTGTCGGTCTGGACAACGAAGCTTTGAATGAAATCTTCGCAGGCAAGACTCTGGCTGACATTGTGGACTACAAGGACGGCAAACTGAGCTTCACCGGCAAGGACTTCCTCCTTGATATTGAAATTCCTCAGATCATCTCTATTTTCACTCCTGTAAGTGAACCTCTGCATCAGCTGCTGGACGGCAAGTCCATCGGCACCCTCATTCGCACCGAAGACGGCTACGGTCTCAACCTTGACGCCTTCCTTGGCGACATGAAGATCCGCGATATCGTAGACCTGTTCTATGACGTGGATCAAAACGAAGAGCTGAAGAACGTGATTGGCGACACCACCATCGGTGATATCGTTACCTTCAATCCCTTCTCTATCAGACCCTTCGCTCTGACCGACGATATCCTCGTCACCGATATTCTTGCGCTGGCAGGCGTAAATGAACCCGC
>JAZOBX010000169.1:0-3937 GCA_045596205.1 Eubacteriales bacterium
AACAGAGCAAGAATAGAAGGCATTTTTACCTTTTACTCTTGCTCTTTCTGTTTGCATAGGGTTCCCCGAAGCGAATGCAATGAGCTTTGGGGGTTCACGTAGAGGGGGTTGGGCTTTCATTTTCCCAAAGCTTGGTTTGCCTCAAGCAACTTTTGACTTGCATAGCAAAGCGGTGCAAATTTCATTTATGCAGTGAATTTCACGATCGTAGATGACTTCACTTGCCCGCAAGGGCAAATATCGTTGAGGCCGTCGCAAATGCAAATTTGCGACGGCCTCGTGGGGGGTATTACTCAATTACTGCTTTTTTGGCAAAAATTTTTGCATAGCGTTCGGGCGAAAACTTGAAACGGCGGTCAAAGGTCAGAAGGCCGTTTTGTTCTTGCTCCACGTCGGTGAGCTGGGTATAGCAAAAACCGAAAATATGGGGATTTTCCAGCAGGGCATCAGTCAGCCCCTCCAGACGTGTAAAAAATTCCGCTTCCGAGGTAACGGAGGTGCCGTAGCCCCAGGCAGAGGTATCTTCGCCCATCACCCACTTAATACCCCCGTATTCGCTGACGAATACGGGAAGGTCTTTTTTGTATACCTGGCGTTGGGGGAACATTCTTTGCAGTTGGTCCTGCAGAATCCCCTCGCCCATTTTCCCGTAGTACGAGCGGAAGGCGGCGGGGGATTGCTCGTAATCGTGTACGTCATGGACGTCGGTGCGTGTGGTGGGAAGCGAGCCGCTATTGGCAATCACAGGGCGGGTAGGGTCTATTTGCTTTGTCACATCGTAGACCAGGTCGATTAAGGGGATGCTGTGGGGAATGCCGTCTCTGTCCCAGGTTTCGTTAAAGGGACACCAGCCAATGACCGACGGATGGGAAAAATCCCGCTCCACTTCTTCCATCCATTCGGAGAGACAATGCTCCACATTGGCAAATGCGGTATGGTCAAAGCCCCAGTTGCCCGCCTCGCCCCAAACCATGTATCCGTGGGTGTCGGCATGGTAGAGAAAACGGGGCTCAAACACCTTTTGGTGGAGTCTTGCGCCGTTGAATCCGCATTGCATAGACGCCTCTATGTCAAAGATCAGAGCGGCATCGCTGGGGGCGGTAATAATGCCGTCGGGATAAAAACCTTGGTCAAGCACAAAACGCCCAAACACGGTTTTGCCGTTGAGCTGAAGCCCTTTTTCTTTTGAAAGCTTCACCTCTCTCAGCCCGAAATACCCCTCCATTATGTCGGTGCAGCTTTGGGAGAGAAGGGTAAAGGAAAGGTCATAGAGTCGCCCTTTTCCGCATTCCCAAAGATGCCGCTCATTTAGGTCTACCGTCAGATGGGCGGTGTCACCCGAAAGGACGGTTTGGACTTCTCCCATGGGCATCCCTTGGTAGAAGGCTTCCACGCGCAACACATCTCCCGCCTTCGCTCCCACCGTTTTCACCGCCAAAGTGACAGACGGGGCGGAAATGTTGGGATAGACCCTGTAAGAGTCAATATATGCTTTTGGCACTGCTTCCAGCCACACCGTCTGCCAAATGCCCGTGGTACGGGTATAGAGACAGCCGTAGGATTCCTTTTTGTCGGATTGCTTACCGGCAAACTGCTTACCCGAAAGCTGATCGTCTTCGGTATATACCGTAAGGTAGTTACCCTCGCTTTGGAGCGCGTGGGTGATATCGTAGGCAAAAGAGGTATAGCCCCCCTTGTGGGGTTGCCCTACCTGACAGCCGTTGACGAACACCGTGGTAGTATGGTCTGCGGCGTCTATATGGAGGATCACTCGCTTGCCTGCCCAGCTTTTAGGAATCTCAATGTTTCTGCGATACCATACCGCCTGCATAAAATCCGTATGCCCCACCCCCGACAGCACGCTTTCGGGAGAAAAGGGAACGGTGATTTTGCCATCCAGCGTTTGGCGCAAATAGTATTCTTGCTCTATCCCCACTTTTTGGTTGTCTATCTCAAAATCCCACTCGCCGTTCAGACATAGCCACTCCGCTCTTTTGCGGTCGGGACGGGGATGCTCACTTCTGGGAACCTGCCTCATGATGAATGCTCCTTTTTGCGATATTCCACCCTCATTATAGCATCGGTGCTTTCAAAATGCAATATGCTTTTGGCAGTGTAATGAAAAAAGATATGCCCAAAGAGCATATCTTTTTGCTGCTTAAGGGCAAGAATGCACCGTCAGCACCACCTTGCCCACGTTTTTTCCTTGATAGAGAATGTCCTGGGCGGCTTCCGCCTCTTCTATGGGAAGCACCGCATAAATGGTGGGCTTCACCAGCCCCGCCTCAATTTTAGGGTAAACGTCACGGACGATACCTGCCAGAATTTCGGCTTTTACGGCAGGTGTGCGGGAGCGCAGGGTACTGCCGATAATACGGACGTTGCGGACGTAAATGTTTTTTAAGTCAATTTCGGTTTTTTGGCCTGCCAGAGCGGCGATCATGATCCATCTTGCGCCGTGGGTCAGATAGTGAATACATTTGCCCATCATTTCCCCGCCAAGGCAGTCTATGGCGACGTCTACGCCGTGTCCCTCTGCCAATTCTTCTCTTAGCGCCTCGATGATGTCCTCCTTTGTGGTGACAACCACGCGGTCTGCGCCAAGATGCTTTATTTTGGCGGCAATTTCCTCGGTAAGTACCGTGGTAATGACACGTACGCCAAAGGCTTTCGCCATAGGAATGATCACGCTGGCAAGACCGCTTGCCCCTGCATTCATCAGCAGAGTATTGCCCTCTTTGATGTTGCCCTCCATAAAGAGATTAAGGTATGCGGTGGCAAAGGCCTCGGGAATAGCGGCGGCTTCTACCATAGAACAGTTTTCGGGAATAGGCATGAGCATATCGTACTTGACGGCGACATATTCCGCATAACCGCCGCCACCCAAGAGGGCGCAGACCTTATCGCCTGTTTTCCAATGGGACTTTTCTTTGGCTTCTTCCCCCATTTCCACAATTTCGCCTGCCACCTCAAGCCCCATCCATTCGGGACAACCGGGAGGGGGCGGATAGTCTCCCTCTCTTTGCATCAGATCCGCGCGATTGAGAGCGGCGGCTTCAATTTTTACCAAAACTTCTTCGCTTTTGATGATAGGATCGGGCACGTTGTCCCAGCGAAGGGATTTGTCGGGATTGACAAGAATGGCTTTCATGATAGTCTCCTTTATTTTACGTAAATTAAGCAATCTTTAAGGCAAAGTTCCACTTTTTCTCTGCCTAAGGCGTTGTAAGCATACCAAGGTTCGTAGGCGTGGGAAAACAAAATGTTTTCAATAGAACTGTCGCCTTGCAACCGTCTGACGGTTTCTTTGTAGGCAGTGGGGTCTTGGAGGGAACAGCGGTATTGATCCACCCCTGCTCCCTGGAGTCCGTCGCCTGAAATAAGGGTTTTTGTGCGATTGTCGTACAGCCCAATAAAATCCACCGTATGCCCGTGGAGAGGGCAGGTGAAAATCCCGTCCCAAATCGCGGTTTCCTGCCGTATCACGGGTAAGGCGGGGGCAAGGGTTTTTATATGAGCAAGACCTCCTGCGTGGTCCTCGTGGTCGTGGGTAATCACAATGGCTTTCAGAGAAGAAAGAGTATGGCCTCTTTCCTCTAAGGCGGGAACAATGTAGTGTTCTACGTCAAAAGGCGTGGTAGCGCAGTCCACCAAAACCGCCTCTCCCTCCCGTTCTACCAAAAATACCGAGGTATAAACGGTATCAAAGGGGATTTTCAGGCGGTAAATATGCTCTGTTTCTTTTTCAAAACGAGCTTTCATGGCTCTACCCCACAGCATTTGAGGACGGTTTTGAAGAGGGTAAGCTCATAGTCCAAGGTGTTGGGATTTTGGATCTCTCCCCGTACCATGGCGGCGAAGGCAGAAAGCATCGCCTCATACCGTTGGAAGGGCTCGCTTTCGCTTTCTGTCCAAATGGCCTCGCCACCGTCCGCAG
>JAZOBX010000170.1:0-4274 GCA_045596205.1 Eubacteriales bacterium
CGGAAAGCTGGAGAGCATAGAAATCCCCGAAAGTGTCACCTCCATTGGCTCCTACGCCTTTGAGCAAACGGGCATTGCCATCAAGCACGCCGTGGAAGGGCTGATTTACGCCGATGGGTGGCTTGTGGGCTTCACCGACGAATTTGAGGGCTACGCCACTCTGCGCTACGATACCGTAGGCGTGGCGAACTACGCCTTCTACAACTGCGGAAAGCTCAAAGAAGTCAGTCTGCCCTCCTCCATTCGGATTTTGGGCCGCGCCGCCTTCTATAACTGCAGAAGTCTCTCTAAAATGACCCTGCCCAACAACCTTGAGGTCATTGATGACTATACCTTCTACCATTGCGATAGCCTGAAGGTTACAAAACTCCCCAATTCTCTCAAAACCATCGGGCGGTCTGCCTTTTATAAGTGTGGGTCTGCCTGCTCCTTGTCTGCCGGGGAAGAGGGCGAGTCGGCCTATGACGTGCTGGTCATTCCCGACAGCGTCATTTCCATTGGTGACTACGCCTTCTACGGTTGCGGTGAAGCTGTCACCTCAGCCAACGGCGCCGCCGCCGTCTACGGCGTGGATATTGTTCACATTGGCAACGGTGTACAGAGCATCGGTGCCTACGCCTTCTACAAATTCCATTCTCTGAAAGAAGTGGTCATAGGAGATGGCGTGACGACAATTGGCGAAAAGGCGTTTTATGGCTGTTCCTCGCTGAAAAAAGTCACCTTTGGGCAAAGTATCGAAACCGTCGGCAGCAAAGCATTTTATAAATGCACCGCCTTGACCGAGGCTCTCTTACCAAACAGCCTGAAAACCGTTGAAAGATACGCCTTCTACCGTTGCGAAGCCTTGACCCATCTGGATTTGGGGGATGGGCTGGTCTCCCTCGGAGACTGCGCCTTCAGCAGCTGCTATTCTCTTAAAAAGGTCGTCTTGCCCGCATCCCTGACCTCTATTGGCACCCAGGCGTTCCGAAACTGCTACAGTCTTTCGGGCATGATTCTCCACAGCGGCATTACCGCCGTTGGGAAGCACGCCTTCTACGGTTGCGCAGACCTGACCGTCTATTCCGATCTTTCCGACGCGGGTGAGCTGTGGGATCAGTATTGGAACTCCTCCTACCGTCCTACCGTGTGGGGGTGCGCTCTGTCTGAGGATCTGGACTATATCCTTTCCTTCACAGGCGGCGCAGAAAACATTGAAAACAAGAACAGCACAAATCACCTCTCCGCCCCCGAGCGCGAGGGCTATACCTTCGTTGGCTGGAACACCAGTTCCTCTGCTACCAAGGCGGCGTACACCATGGAAACGCTGCAGGACGTGCCCGACGGGAGAAGAGTATATGCCATCTGGGATGAAATTTCGGAAGAAAACTGATATCATTTTCTAAAAATACAGGAGCAAACAGTATGAAAAAAATAACCGCGATTCTCGTGCCTTGCGTACTGGCACTCGCCCTTGGAATTGGCGCGATCTTCTATTTCGTGGGTAAGAAAGCAGACGGCGAAATTACCATCAGCGAAGACGCCATGCCCCAGCTTGTACACGTTTTGGGCGAGGAGCTTGACCTCTCCAACGGTGTACTCAGCTACCGCATCGGTAAAACCTCAGGCAAATTGCCTCTTTCTGCCGAAGGCATTACCGTATCGGGCTATAACAAGAGCAAGCTGGGCAAACAGATTCTCACCGTATCCTACGAGGGCTTTACCACCGTCCTTGAAGTGACCGTAGTAGAGAGAATGGTAGCACAGGAAATGGTTTCCGACTATCTTGTGGGGGATGAGTTTGACGTCACCCAAGGCCGCGTAAAGATTACAAGAGACGACGGCACTCACTTTACCGTGATTTTTAACAGCGATAAATTGACCCTCAGCGGCTTTGACGGTACCAGCGCAGGCGAGCAAACCGTTACCGCCACCTATAAAAATGGCAGTACGACTTACACCTGTCAGTTCCCCGTCACCGTCCATGCGGTGGATTCCATCACCGTCAAAGAACCCGGCAAAACCACCTACTTCAGCCACGACGACGGCATTCTGCTGACAGGCGGTAAGCTGACCCTCGTTGGCAACAACGGTACGCTCACAAGAGAGATTCCTTTGACCCATGAGGACGTCACCGTATCGGGTCTTGACCTTACTGCTGTCAGCAAAGACAAGAAAACCGATTCCCAAACCCTTACCGTTACCTATAAAGGCGTCATTGAAAGCCACTATCAGGTCACCGTACAGTACAGCGACGTGTCTATGCTCAAAGACAGCGCCCCCGACTATGCGGACTTCGTCTGGACAGGCACGAAACTGCCCGAGATTCCCGAAAACCTGGGCGAGCTCGCTTTGGAGCTGATGGAAATCTATATGGCCCTTGAGCCTGATGAACAGTCCTATGTGACCCATGAAGAATGCATGAATATTGCCCGCGCCGCCTTTGTGTACGGTATGGAGCTGGTAGATACCGATCTGGAAGGACTTCGCGGCGGTTTTGTCATTGAAGGCGGCAATCTGCGCCTGACCTGCGAAACCCGTGAGGGTGTAGAAGCGGCCTTTACAATCCTGCAGGACACCGACAGCGACCTTTACCGCACCAGCGACCTGCTGCTTGCCCTGTCAGAGGCATACGAAGACGAAACGCTGTTTACCTATGACGAAGAAACCGTCCTGAAATTCGGCAGCTTCGCCCTTGCCGATTCCGAAACCTATCAGACGATGCTGGATATGTTTGACCATATGCTGGGCGTGGCAAACATGATGGACGCCGCTTCCGCTATATATGCGCAGAATGGGCTTACCTCAGCTTGCGTGAGCGTGCTTCAGAATATTTATCAAACCATTTTCAGCTACGGCTACTTCAGTGGCGGTTTTGGGCAGATCTACGTGATGGCAGATGCCTGGAACGACACCGCAGACGTGTTTGACCTGCTCTACGAATACTATTATTTCGAAGAAGAAAACTACGATGCGGTGCTGAATCTGACCTACGTCCGTTTCCCCTTCGGCATTGACCAAATCGTCACTTATATCGGCAATGCCATAGACCAGATGTCTTACCTCTCTGTCGGCTATATTGACGATCCCTCCCTTTTGCTTTACTATTACTACGAAGCAAGCAAGCTTTCCGAAAACGTAAAAGCAAGCCATAACAACAAGCTGATTGAGCTCTACGACGTTTTGCCCGTTAACGGTCTGCTGGCCCTGGAAGGGAATACGGCATATTATATTGAAGATATGCTGGATTATCTACGAAATTACAGCTACAGCGACGGTGAAACCTACACCCAAGGGGTATACTACTATCTGCTTGGCCTTTTGGGTATGCCCGAGTATGACCGCCTGATGGAAAAATATATGGATATCGTTGGCAAACTGCTTGTAGATGAGGACGATACCTATATTGAGTCTGCCGCTTGCGGCAGTGATATTGAGGCAATGCTTGCTCTCTATCTCAAATTGTCTCCCATGCAGCAATACAACTTCATCTGTGCCCTCACCCCCGGCTACTATGAAGGCGAAGTGCCTCTGGCATTCAGCTACCAAAGCGAATTCTACACCCCCTCTCTCTTCGTCAATCTGATCAACAATCATTACAGAAGCCTGTTCTCCACCGAAGGCTCCGCTGTCTATCACAATCTCATCAACGCCATTGAACTCTACACCATGCGTTTCTACGAAAACGGCATGAGTAATTTCAAAAAAGCCATGGGCTATGTGGCAGGACACCTTGAAAATCTCAGCCCCGAAGACCAAGCCGTATTTGCTACCCATCTTGATGCCATCTATCAACAGTATTTGGGCTACCTTACCGCCGCAGAAACAACCCCCGATATCAGCGCCACTTTGGGCGAATGGGAAGACGAATTCTTGGCGCTCCAGAATGCCCTCATCAACGTGGAGCTTGCCGCCTACTACAACTCCGAAGAGATCGTTTCCTACATTTCCTTTATCAGCGCTTTTGAAAAAGCGCAGCGCATCTATACCTATATTGTAGACAATGCGCCCCCCGCCGTTGTGGAAGCCCTCTATCATCTTCATATCTACGGCCTCGTAGGGGAAGAAAATGACGGCGAATTCTACGGCTCCTTTGACTATACCTACAATTCCTATCGCAACAACTATATCTACTATCTGTTGACCGTAGTGGACGGTGGTATTTACGATAGCTACGTAGGCTCTGCTCTGCAGGAATTTATGTATCAGAGCTATGATCTCATTTGGGTCTACCTGTGGAGTCAGATGGATGAGGAACATACCTACACCTACGATGCCGATGCCGCATGGGCCGC
>JAZOBX010000171.1:0-3330 GCA_045596205.1 Eubacteriales bacterium
TGCCAGAATACTGCGACTGTCAGAGGACGGAAAAGGCAGGTCTCCCACCGACCACAGCAAAAGGGAGGGATGAGTACGAAGGCGTTTGACTACCGCAAGGAGCTTGGCGCAGTCCCTGTCAAAGAGGGCTTTCAGCGGCAGGGTGACAACCGCAGAAATGCCGATGGCATCAAAGATGGTCAGGCGGTCTTCGGTATTGACGTCATAGACGAGAGACACGGCGTTGATGCCCGAATTCAGCAGCACCTGGGCTTCGCCTACCAGAAGCGAGGGGGGTGTCATACGGTTTTGGGGAACGGGGATATCCTCTATTCCGTGGAGCTTTATGGGGGTATTGTTTTCTAAAATGCCCCGTCTGGCATCTACCTTCAGGGGTCTGATGCCGCAGACGGTCACGACCTTGTCCACAAGCTCGGTTTTACGGTAGAGCTCGGTTTCAAGGGTATAGGTAATGGGGGCTTTTTCGCCCCAGCAAATCACGTGAGGGAGTTCCATTTCCGTTTTGTCTTTTTGGGCGGAAAAGGGTGGGATCTGAAGGGTGGCGGTGGCTTTGGTGAGTTTTTTGCCGTCTTCGCTGTAAAGGGTATGGACCAGGCGGTAGTGCGCCACTTCTGCGGTGTGGTTTTCGGTGAGGCAATCCAGCCAAAGGAAAATTCCCTCCTCTTTTTTGCTTTCTGCCATATAGGCAATACCGCCCGGGGCAATATGACAAGGCGAGACCGCAAGCAGGCTGAAGGCTTTCACCATAAAGGTTTCGCCTGCGGTAAAGGGCAGAGACAGGGTGAGGGTGTTGGTGGCGCCGATTTCCATGGCGGCGGTAAGGTCTATTTCGCTTTGGTCATAGAGCCCCAGGGTACCCATCAAAAAGCCGTTGAGAGAAACGGAGACGGTATGGCTGATGCCTTTGACACACAAATAAAAGCGTTTCCCTGCAAATTCCTCGGAGATATGTATTTGTTTTTCCAAAAGCAGACTCCTGACATTTTCCCCTGCAGACAAAGTGGCAGGCAACGGCAATGCATCATGGTGCAGGGATACGGCGGGGTCATTTGCAGATACGCCAAGGACGGTATATGACCATCCTGCGTCTAACGTCCAACACTCACGCATGGGGATTCCTCTCTTTCGCTTTTGGTAGGTGAATTTCGTATAGGTTTATTATAGCAGATTTTGAAACGGTTTTGTAGAGGTTTTTGGGGATTTTTCAAAAGTTATTTTTTACCTAAATACATGGTATGCGGTAAAGGCGGAGCTTTCGTCCCAGGTGCTGCCTGCTGTGGCGTAGTCTACGAACACAGCGTCTCCCATAGCAATGCGCACCAGTTCCCCTTCTGCCTCGGGGATCACTTCATAGTGGGGAGACTTTTGGAGGGGACGGTCAAAATGGGGGTCAAAGCGTTTGTCTCGGGCAAGGACAATCTGCCCGTAGGCGCAGATCCATTTGTCGGTGGCGCCGGGGACGGCTTTGGTGAGGAAGGGGATGTCAAAGGTCAGACGGAGAACGTCTCCTTTGGCAAGTGAGGTGAGGGTGGCGTAGTGGCCTCTGCAAACCGAGACGGGACAGCCGTTTTTCGTAAGTCGGGGCCTGCGCGCCAGGGTGGGGATACGGAGCTTCAGTTCGCCTGCAAAATCCGCATCAACGGTAAGGGTCAGACTGCCCTGCTTGGGGTAGTCGGTGGCAAGGGTGGCTTGGAACCGTCCGCTTCTTGTGGGAATATCCATTTCCATGGGCAAGAAGAGATTCAGATATACCGTGTCTCCTTTGACGGCGTGGCACAGGTCGGGATACATTTCAATGCCCGTCAGCCCGTTGGCAGAGCAACAGCTGACCTTCATACCGCCAAGCTCATGGGCAAAGCCTGCCACACCGCCGCGGATACCGTGAAAAGACATAAAATAATCAAAATAGTTGCGGGCGGGAGAGAGGGCGGCAAGGAGGGCGTTAAAATAGGTACGTTCCACCTGCTCAATATATCTGATCTCCTCGGTTTCAAGATAGAGGGCGTGGCACAGCTTCATAAAATAAACAGCAACGCAGGTTTCCATCATTTGACGAATGTCGGGGTTGGCTTGGTTTAGGACGGTTTCGTTCCATTGCTCGCCGATGCCCGGGCCAAGGTTTTGGGGCTTGTCGGCACCGCCTGAGCCAATATCGGTAATTTCTTCTTCGATGACTTTGTCCAGATAGGTTCTGACACAACGGAGCCATTTTTCTTCTCCCGTGGCTTGGTAATAGCGGAGCAGGCCTTCCATACAGCTTGTCATTTCGTAGGCCTTGGCAATGCTTTCTTCGGGCTTTCCGTTCCAGCCGATATCCTTGGGGCTGACGCCTGTTAAAATATCCTCAAACAAATTGGCTCTGCCGCAGCATCCGCTTTCCACGATATAGCGGGCAAAATCCAGAACTTCGGGATTTTGGGTCAGGTGGTAGACCTGCATGACGGGGTCAAGGATGGAGGAAGATTCCATGCCGAAAAACGCCCAGCCCGTCTCTGTAATGGGGTGCTTGGGAGCAGGTCCCACTTGGGAAGCGAGATACAGCACTTCCCTTTCAGCGCAGTCAAGAAAGCGCTTGTCAAGAAAGGTGCGGTACAGCTCCAGCATCCCCCAGACGGCGTATTTCCGCTCCCAGATGTCGCTACCGTGGTAGCCGTTTGGCTGGCGTTCTTTTGCCACGGGGGAAAGGTCACCGTTTTCTTTTTCTACCAGGAGCATTTCTTCCCCTGCCGCAATGAGGGCGGTTTTCAGCGCTTCTGTGGGATAGTAGCGGTAGGCGTAGCACGCGCCACGCACCAATTTACCCCAGTATTCCCCAAAGGCAAACTGCTCGCCTCGGCCTTTGAAATAGTTCGCCATTTCGCTATAGGGGAATTTGGCACCGAGGTTTTCTCCTACCTCTCGGAGAATTTGGTCTAAAAAATGGTGGATGCAAATATGTGTATAGCCTTGCTTCACGGTGATACCTCGCTTAAAATAGATAATAGTGGGTGCGGCGGTAGAGGGTGACCTTCTGCCCTTTTCCGCCGTAGTCGCCCATATACGGATATTCTCCGACGGGGCGGTATTTTTCGCCAAAGGCGTGGCCTAAAATATACGCCACACGCTTTTCCAGTGTGCGGAGGGTGTGTCCGCTGCTTTCATAGCGGAAGTTACAAACGCAAAGGGGCTGAATGTAATTGGCATCGTGTCCGTAGAGGTGAGTGAAGGTGTCCTCTGCATCGGACTGCACAAACAGAAGGAAAAATTGGTCATCACCCGAGGAAAAACTACATAGTGCGGCGCGCTCTGCCCCCGAAAGAAGGGGGATGTTTTTTAGGGGAAAGGTTTCTT
>JAZOBX010000172.1:0-7740 GCA_045596205.1 Eubacteriales bacterium
TTCATTCTTCATTATTCATTAACGGACCGTCATGGCGTTAAACACTCACATGATCAAATGCGCGTGTTTATAGGTAGGTGGAAAATCATGCTATACTGTATAATTTTATAAAAACTATTGACAAAAGAGTTCTTGTGTTATATAATGGATTCACCTTGGGGGAGCGATTTTCCGGCTTCCGCAGTTTGAAGATAGATTTAAAAGATGTATACCGACGGGTAATTTTATATGACTGCGCGCAAAGCGCCTCGGTTTGGGGCAAAAGGTGCGCAAAAAATAAAAAGCGCATGAATATGCAATCATACGAAAAATGGGTGGCAACCTGCCTTTTTCTTCACCCAAAAGAAAAAGACGCCCTTGCGTTGCCTTCCAGCGTGTGGTATGCAATTCATGTGCTTTTTGCTATATATACCCGTTTGTATTGTAAAGAATTATTTACATTATATTCATATTCTCTTTCAATGTCCAAAGCAAGCTCTGCTTTGGCGCAAGAGAAGCCCAAAAGGAATCACAAAAGCAATTCAGCCGCTTCTTGCGGTATTCACTTGAAATAAAAAAGAAAAAGGGAGTCGTTTCCTTCTCATGTATCTCATCTTCTCTATTGCTCTCACCGTCTGTTTTCTGTTGGCGCTGGTACTGGCGCTGACCAAAAAATGGCTGCACTCCGCAAAATTCGAAAGAATCTCCGCCCTTGTATTTGGAGCAATATTTGTGGCGCGGTTTTACAGCCACCATGAATACGCCATCGGCAATATCACAGGACTTGCGCAGTCTCCGTTGTCTCCGTTTCTGACGGTGCTTACCACCGTCTCTATCTGGATGGGATACGCCGCTGTGATGCTGCTGATTCTGAAGCCCTTTTACAAGGTGTCGGCGCTCAGCGAAGCCGTTAAGTTCTTCTGCACGCCCGTGATGCTGCTGATGGGTGTGTGTCTGGTCCCCAACGCCACGCTGATGATCGGCCCCGATGCGGTGGGAAAGCTGACCTTCCCCGTCGTCATGTATGCTTTAGAGGCCGCTTTCGGTCTTGGGCTGTGTCTCATTGAATGGGCAAGAAATCCTTCCTTCCCCCGCCCCCACGCCCTTCCTTTGCTTCGTTGGGTAGGCGGCATTCTCGCCCTCTCCCTTTGCTCTCTTCCCTCTTACACCTTCCAGGTGCTGTTTGGGGAAGCGCCCGGGTATCTGGTGGTGGACAACCTGACCGTGACCCACCGTCTGTTCATTTATGCGGCGTTTATTCTGCCGCTTATCATCTATTTCGTTCTTCGCAACAAGGACAAGGAGCTGATCCGCTTCGCCGTCACCTTTATGAATTTAGCGCTGATGGTGACCTTCTGCTCCAGACTGAAATACGATACCTTCCTGCAACCCACCGCATGGCCTCTCCACCTTTGCAACACCGCAATGTTTATCATTCCCATTTGCCTGGTGTTCAGAATGGAAAAGCTGTTCTATTTCACCTACTTTATCAACGTGGCGGGGGCATTCTTCGCCATGGCCATGCCCAACTACGAGCACGTGACCATGTTCCAGTGGCGACTGGTCAACTTCTGGGTAAACCACTATCCCGCCTTCTTTATGCCTTTACTGCTGGTGGCGCTGAAGGTATTTGACAGACCCAAGATCAAGCAGTTCTACTATTCCATGGTTGGCTTTTTCTTCTACTTCGTCACGGTGCTGTTCCTCAACGCCTGGTTCTCTAACTACAATGCCGAAGTGGACTTCTTCTTCCTCAACAGTAACTTCGTTGCCGACCAGCTGGGACAATGGGCGGAAAACATTTTTAACCTGACCGCTTCCTTCCATATCGGAGAGCTGGAGTTTGTGTTCCATCCCCTCTATCAGTTCCTGTTCTTCCTTGTGTACGTGGGTATCGCGCTGGCCATGTGGTTTATCTACAGCGAATGCTTCGCCATTGCCGACGCCCACTATGAAATGATGCTGAAAAAGCAAAAAATACGCATTGACAAATTGGCGCTGAAAGCCACATTAAACGGTAGGAGTATTGAAGAACCTATGAATCCCGATGCAAATATTCAACTTGAACTGAAACATTTTTCCAAACGCTACGCCAGAAGCAAGGTTTATGCTGTAAACGATGCCAATCTGGTGGTCCGCGGCGGCGAGATCTTCGGCTTCCTCGGCCCCAACGGCGCAGGTAAATCCACCATTATCAAGAGTATCGTGGGCATTCAGCCCATCACCGAAGGTGCCATTGAGGTCTGCGGCTACGATTGCGAAAAGCAACCCCGCCAGGCCAAATCCCAAATTGGATTTGTGCCCGACCACTACGCCCTCTACGAAAAGCTGACGGGCAGAGAATACATCAACTACATAGCCGATATTTATAACGTCAGCGAAGAAGACCGCACCGCCCGCATTGAGGAAATGGTGAAGCTGTTTGAGCTGGAGCATTCCTTTGACAGCTCCATGAAGACCTACTCTCACGGCATGAAACAAAAAATTACCATTATGGCGGCTTTGGTACACAATCCCAAGCTGTGGATTCTGGACGAGCCTCTGACGGGTCTTGACCCCAACAGTATTTTCCAAGTCAAAGAATGTATGCGCCGCCATGCGGAAGCGGGCAACATCGTGTTCTTCTCCTCCCATATCATTGACGTGGTGGAACGCATCTGCGACCGCATTGCCATCATCAAAAAGGGGCAGATCATGTGCACCCGCACCGTAGAAGAAATTGAGGCGGAATGTCCTCTGGAAGAATTCTACATGAAGACCATCAACGATAGCGAATTTGCCCAAAAAGTTCTCCAAGAGGAAAGTAAGAGGGCCAACGCATGAAACATCTCCAAGCCTTGGTGATGATGCAATTAAAGGACAAGTTAGACTTTGACTTTTTGTCCTCTAAGCGCACCCTCATCTCCAAAATCGTCTTTACTTTGCTGAAATTCATTATCGTCACCGCCGCCGCTATGGGGGTATTCAAAATTTCGCTGATGATCGGGCTGTTCAGTCTGTCCAGCAGTCTCGTGCCCACCTACGTGATGGTGTTTGTGTTCGGTTTGATTTTTCTGCTCTCCACCCTGTCTGCCACGGTGGGGCTGATGCACAGCCTCTACTTTGCAGACGACAACAAGGTGCTCATCACCTTCCCCGTAAACACAAATTTGCTGTTCCTTTCCAAGCTCATCGTATTTTACGTGTTTGAATTGCTGCGCAGCTATATGTTTACCGTTCCGATTTTCATCGGCTTTGGCATTGCCAACCGTATGTCCTTCTTTTATTACCTTTGGATTTTGTTCGCATTTCTGTTTGTGTCGGCTCTGCCCGTCATGATTGGGGCGCTACTGTCCATTCCCGCCATGTATATCTACCGCTTCTTCAAAAAGGTACCTGCGTTGGCTGTGTTGCTTGGCGCTGTGGCGGTGGCAGGCTTGATGGTGGGCGTACTGAAGCTGATCGACATTATCCCTGCCAACATTAACCTGAACCAGCAATATCGCCTGGTGCAAAACTGGATCTGGACCAACCTGCGCATTCTTGAAGAAAAAGCCTTTCCCATCAATCTGATGGTCACCATGCTTTGCGGATACATCCGCGGCAACGCCTTTGCTCTCTTTGTGTGGCAGGTGCCCGCTTACTTTGGCATCGTGGTGGCAAGTCTGGCTCTGCTGGGACTGGTGGCGTTTTTGGTGTCAAGACCCTTGTTCTTCTCTATGATGAGCCGCGCCTTTGAGTTTGAGAAGAAAACCCTTCTGACCTCCAAGCCCAACAGAAAACATACCAAAACTGTATCCTTCTTAAAAACAGAATCCGCCAACCTGTTCCGCTCGGGCGAGTTCTTCGCTTCGGTGGCGGTGTTTGTGGTGGTGCCGATTCTGGTATTCTTCCAGAACAAGGTGTTCCAAGCCATTGACACTTCTCTGTCGGGCATGGTCATGGTATACGCCTTTAATCTGGGGCTCACCCTTCTGCCTATGCTGGCATCCAACAGCGTGGTGGCAACCCTGTACAGCAAGGAAGGCCGCGCCGCCCATGTGAAAAAGACCCTGCCTGTCAACCCCCTGCTCCCTCTGACGGTGAAGCTGCTGCCTATGCTGGCGCTGTCGATGGCATCCATGGTCTTCTCCGTGGTCATTATGGACAGTTTCCTTGGTTTCTCCACTTTGGAAGGCATTTGCATTGCCCTGTCTCTGGTGGGTCTGCAATGGGGTCACGTGTTCTGGAGCGCTTCTCTGGACCTGATGAATCCCCTGAACGAGCAATACGCCACCACAGGCGAGGTTTCCCAGAATCCCAACGAGACCCGCAGTACCGTCATTGCCTTTATCGTGGCGGCGGTGTATGCGTTGGCATCCTTCCGTTTCTTTACGGAAGGCAACGGCAGTTATAGAGTCGCCTGCCTCAAGCTTTGCGGCATCGGCTTGGTATTCTTCTTTGTCACGCTCTATATGTACTGCACCAAAATTAAGGTGTATTACTACGAAAAGTAATCCAAAAAAAGGAACGCACAATGAAAAAATCAGTGATTTTGATTCTGATTACCGTATATGTGTTGGCTTTGGTGCTGGTTGGCTCCATTGGCGCAAATATGGTGGTATATGAAGAAAAGGTATATATTGAAAAGGTGAACATTGCGTCGGTAAAAATGGAGCAGGCCGATATGACCATCAAAACCAACCCCGAAACGGGAGAGCGGTACTGCGTGGCAAAGACCTCTATTGCCGACAGAGAAAAGGGCATTGCCTTTACCATGGAATGCAGCGTTCTGCCTGCAGACGCTACCAACGGTAAAATTGAGGTGCAGATCAGCCCCTCTCAGAAAGACAAGGTGAAAAACCTGTCTGTCAACGGCACCACCGTCACCTTTGAGCTGGCGTCCCACGAGCCCGTTGCCATCGAAATTACCGTTAAACCCGAAGACAGCAACTTAAACTCCGCAAAGGACACCATTACCATTTATCTGGAAGATAAACCCATTATTTAAGGTGGTTCTGACGGTGAGTCGCGCACCGTCATCCATATACATCACAAAAAATTATTTTTATATTATGGAGGAAAAAATGATGCACAACAAGAAACTCTCATGGCTTTCTCTGACACTGCTCCTCGTACTGGCGCTGACGGCGCTGGTAGCCTGTGGCGTCAGCACCGACGCTGAAGAAAAGATCCTTGGCGTCAGCGGTCTGAAAGAAAGCTACTATCAAGGTCAGGAACTTGACTTTGCAGACGTCGTGGTCACCTACCAAGACGTAAACGGCGAAGAAAAGACCGTTGCATGGGGCGACAAAGACCTCAGCATCTCTCTTGACGTTGCCGAAACTTCCGACGCAGCCGAAGTGGTTGTCACCTACGGCAAGCTGGAATACAAAGCAACCGTCGCTGTCATGGCTGTTGAAAACGTAGTAGAAATCAGCTACGTCAGCGGTATCGAAGCAGGCTTCGTTGGCGCAGAACAAGATTTTTCCGATCTGCTCATCAAAGTGACAATGGAAAACGGCGATGAAATCACAATGAAGAAAAACGATCACATCACCGTGGAAGTGGCAGAAAACGAAGCCGAAAACAAGGCCGTTGCCACCATCTCTCTTGCAGGTATCACTTGCCAAAGAGAATACTCTCTTGTGAGATACTACGTTACTTCCGTGCTTGACCCTCAGTTCTGGTCCGACTACCTGTTCAACACCTCCGAAAAGGAAAACAAGAGACAGGAATACAAAGACAGAACCAGACCCTACCTGGTTGGTACCATGAACGGCTTTTTGTTCAGCCCCAAGCTGAAGGTATCTGACTATGCCGTACTGGACGACGAAGGTGAGCCTGTCAAAACCACTCTGGACAAAACCGCTATTCTCGCAAAGGTATATCTCCTTGACGCAGAAGGCAACGCTACTCTTCTGGAAGGCGACGCGCTGGCACAGTACGTGGCAGTAGACGAAGCCAACGCCAGCTTCCAATTCACCGAAGCGGCCATCGGCAAGGCATTCAAGCTTTCCGCACTTTCCAAGCTGGTAACCGCAGGTCAGATCGAAGCTTACGGCGAAGACGCCTTCACCGTCAGCGTAGAAGTGACCGTTGTAGACGGTTACAACTGCTACACCGCCGCAGACCTGTCTCTCTTTGACAACAGAGCCGCCGACAAGATCGGCACCGCAGACGCTTCCCGTCCCCGTTACGACATCCTTGCTCCCGCTTGGGATGCCTTCCGCGCTGAGCACGGCATCACCACCGATCCCGATGCAGTGCACGCCCTGATTCTCCATGCCAACATGAGCATTACCGTAGACGATATCCCCAGCGCATTCATTTACCATGAAGGCGATGCCGACTTTGCAGGCTACGGCGACGAAGCCTATATCGAAGGCACCATGCGCGACGAGCTGGATATCTACTTCCGTCTCACCGACGCCAATACCGCAGAACAGTTCTCCTTCTACGGCAACTACTTCACCGTTGACGCGCAAGAGCTACCTCTCATCATGAGAGAGGGTCTCCAGGGCTACAACGAAATCAAAAACCGTCCCAACGGCGAATACATCATCAGCCATACCACCCTGTTCCTCAACGTGTCCAAAAACGACGGTAACGCTGAAGGCAACGACGGCTTCTTCTACATTGAAAACGCCAACTTCACCGGCAACCTGAATAAGTCCGAGCAAAAAATGTCCGGCGGTATGATGCTCTTCAAGCCCCGCTCCATGAAAGCAGAATACAACAACATCATCGCTGACCGTTGGTTCATCACCTCTTTCGCAGATGACATCAGCATTGATTCTCCCATCGTATTCAACAAGTGCAAATTCTACGATGACTACAACTCCTTCCTGTTCATCTCCAACGGTTGCGCCTTTATCAAGGACTCCGAGCTGATCGGCGCAGGTGGCCCCGTTGCCATCCTTGACCACTGGTGGACCAACAGCGTGGACGAACACGACAAGATTCCTCAGCTCTACGTAGACGGCAAGAGCACACTGGAATCTTGGGTGGCAGGTACTGAAGGTTGGTTTACTCTGGTAGGCGCTACCTCCTTTACCCAACAGCTGGGCGCTCTTGATGCAGGTCTCCAACAGTACGGCTCTTCCTTCATGAACGAAAGAGACGGTGTGAACATGATGAATGCCGTTGCCGTCATCAAGAAGGGTGGCGCATACACTCTGGTACCTGAAATCGCAAGAGGTAAATTCTATCACTTTAACAGCGACGATCTGGATGCCTGCATTGAAGGTGTGATCAACGGCACTCTTGATCCTTCCAAAGTACTGCACTGCATGGATACCGACGAAACCTACACCAAGCAGGGTCTTAACAGCATCCGCACTGCCGCACCCGGCAACCACATTTTCCAAGGCTCCATCCCCATGGGTATGGCAACGCTGACCACCGTCAACCTTGGCGGCCAATCGCAACAGCTGTTTGCTTACTATGACTACAGCCTGAAAATGCCCGTGGCATTCCATCCCGACTATGCTCCTATGATCCTGCCCCAATACGGTCTGTCCGAATATCCCGCATACGCCCCCGCCTTCCTGCAAGGTCCTTATCTCAACATCTTCATCGGCGGCACCATAGGCGTAGCAGTCAACGGCTACCACAGAGTAGGTCAATAATCTCAGCATACACTTTTCCCCTCATCAATGAAAATTGATGCAAATAAAAAAGGCAGAGCTTCGGCCCCGCCCTCTTAGCGGAGAAAACACGACCACCACCAAGGATTTTTCTTTGGTGGTGTTTTTTTGTCGGTGTGAACTTACTAAAGCCTCCTTTGTGTAAAGGGAGATG
>JAZOBX010000173.1:0-3301 GCA_045596205.1 Eubacteriales bacterium
AAGAATGCCTCTCTCGGTCATCTCCTTGCCCTCGTCCTCGGGGAGGATGGGCTCGCCGTCACTCGGTTTATAATAAATAGAAAGAGAGCTATCGGAAATGATGAAGTCCGAACGGAACATCATTTTCACTCGCTTCGTATAATTGTTATCCTCGAGGCTCGAAAGATCATCCTCAGATATCACTTGAAAACGACCCTTAGTCAGCGCGGTCATTTTCCTTAGCTTCCATAAACCAGGGTATTCCATACAACTCTCCCTTCTCTGTAGCATTAAGCCATTTTCTTTTTTCTTATTACGAACCACCACAGGCAGAAGCCACCGCCGCCTACTCCTGCTACGGAGCCAAGCACAATGGCAACGATGCCGCCTGTTCCCAAGCCTTTGGATGCAATGGCACCGCCGCAGATATCGCAATTTCCGTTTTCATTGGTGTCGATATGGGCTAAAACGTCCGTATTTTCACCGCAAGCGCAAGCGTGCCAATGGTATTTGCCGTCATATTTCCATTCCGTTCCAAAGCTGTGGGAATGTTCGGGGATTAGGGGATCATCGTTTTGGGGAATTTCCCAAATGGCGTAGAGAGTGGTGTTTTTGAAAATGTCGATTTCGGGAGTTTCGATGACTTTACCGTCTTTTTCATACGCCCAGCCCAAGAAAAACGCACCGCTGGGCAGGACGAATTCGCATACGGGCAGCTGGAAGCTACCGTAGAGATCGCTGACAGTTGCCATAGTCCCCCCAAGACCGTTTCCGTCAAAGTTCACCCGGTAGAAGGGGTGAATATGGAAATATTGATAGGCAGCAATATTTTCTTTTTGGTATTCTTCGGCTTCGCTTCCGTCTAAGTTTTCGGATGCCTCGGTAACGTATGCGCTGCTGTATGCGGTGAGATCGGGCGCAAGCAAAGAGACTTTATTGCCTTGCAAAAGCACGTCTGCATTGACGATTTTAGAAGGCAGCTGGGTGGTTGTGTATATGCAGCCCACATCGGGATTGGAAAGATGGGTGGTTGCCATAATATGCAGTCTGCCACCGGACACCGTCAAAACACCTGCCTCGGTGAACACGCCTGCGGTCAGCCCTGCATCGCCAATACCGCGGACTTTCATATCCACCTGGCAGTCGGTCAGGTTAACGTCGCCTTTTGCGCTATATATACCTACAAGGCATTCGGCGTTACCGTTGATAATGATTTGGCTTTCGGTAATATTCATATTGCCATCGGATGCAATGGCAAAGGAGGCTTCGCTACCGCCGAACGCAATATCCAGTTCGCTGTCTTCAACGGTGACTTTTTTACCGCCAAGGCCCAAAGAACCGCCGTTGCCGTTGGATATGGCGGAGATATCAAGGTCACAGCCCGATACTTCCAGGTTGCCCACAGCGACCACGGCATACGCCACTTCATCGCTCAGCTGAAACTGCCCCGTGACGTTTTCCATTCTGAGTTTCCCACCGCCGCATACCAAGCCGAACATATCGGAGGTGATGTCCAAATGAGAATTGGTGATGACAAGAGACTGGTCCGGAGTGCCAATCGAATCGACATAGCTACCGACACTGATTGCAACAATCTCGGATATATCGTCTATATCGTAGGATGCAACGAGTTTAAGGGAAGAACCGCTAATGGATATACTGCCTTGCAAATTCGTAATGGGTCTCCCATAGCCGATGGCTTCAATTGTAGAGTTTTCAATGACGATATCGCTTGTATAGGCGTATATCACAGCAAAAAGCTCATCGGGGTCGGGATAGTTTTGGGGAGTTTTGAACGTGACGTTAGACAGAGTAATGTCTCCCTGCATATTCCCAATACCAAAGAATGCTCCCACGCTCAAGGTAATATCTTTGACGGTCACAGCATTCATTGCCATAATACCGTATTCATCGACATTCACAGACAGAG
Organism: Eubacteriales bacterium; assembly: GCA_045596205.1. Lineage (GTDB taxonomy): Bacteria > Bacillota > Clostridia > Oscillospirales > CAG-272 > UBA1740. Next base: position 1,910 of record JAZOBX010000173.1, read on the forward strand.
AGCCGGTTCCCTTCAGGGTCAGGCTACGCTGGGAAAACACACCGTGGGCACCGAAATTTTCCTCGTGGGCTTGGGCGTGCTCGTAAAGGTCGATTACATTTTCACCAATACAATTGACGGTAAGATCAGTTTCCGCATAAATGCCAATGCAAGCGTTTTCATCATAAAGATTTACCGTGTGGCAATCCTTAATGGTGGCGCCGCTTAAGGTCAGCTCGCCTGCGGCGTGGTCATAGGATACCGTGCCGTCTCCTAAAACGTCGGCGGCGTTGCTTGCCGTGACCTGCACGCCTGCTACCCAAATGGGATAGGCTTCTTCTGCGGCAGAGGCAGAGACGGTTGCGCCCAGCAACAGCAAGGTAAAGAGGGCTACGCCAACTAAAATATGTATGAATTTTTTCATGGTTTTCTCCTTTTTTGGGCAGAGGGGCAAACGAGTTGTTTATTCTGCCTTTTTCAATTTCATCATATCGCCAATGATCAGACAGCCATCCTCATCCATTTCAACGGGGCAATACTCTTTCCCTTCTCTTTCATAGTCGAGGAGTACTTGACCGTTTTCAATTCTGGCAGGATAGCTTTCCAATAAAATGCCTTTTTCGGTAACTTCCCAGCCCTCTTCTTCCACTATGGGCTTTTCTTCTTCTGTGGGCTTATAATACATATCCATGGCGGCTTCGCTGAGAATAAAATCGGAGCGAAGCATTTTTTTGTAATCCTCGCAGTCCTCTTCGTCGGGGAATGCGAGAATGTCCTCGGCGGTCAGCCATTTGGTGCCGTTTTCATCGGCGTAAAACAGTGATTTCAGTTTCCAAGTGCCAAGTAATTCCATATTTGCCTCCTATTTACGCCCAAGCGTCCTGAGATTTGGGAATGCGGATATCGGAGAGCAGATTCTGCTCCCACAGATACCAGGTGCCGCCGCCCGTTTTTCTCAGAGTGATCGAACGGGGACTATCCGCGCCGCCACTGTGGATCCAGAGCTGCATATAGTTTCCACCCTCAAGCTTTGAATATTGGTTAGAGATGATCTTAACGGTGTAGGGTTGTCTCGGAGTGTAGTTGTTTTCGGGGGTGGCGCCTTCGAAATAGGAACGCGCCACGTAGTCTTTGCCGTCCATAAGTCTGTCGTTCAAGAACGCCAGCTCCATAGGACTCATAGGACGAGGTCCGCGAAGGAAGTTGAGCATTTCCGCTCCGTTTTCACGGTCCTCAGAATAAACGCAAAGAGCGCAGAGCGCAAGTGCCGCACTCTTGAATGGATCATCCATAGATATTTCGGGAAGTGCCTTCAGCTCCTCTAAGGTTTTGGGAAGCTTTTCAAACGTAAAGGTTGCCTTTTTGGAAAGCGAAGCGAGAAGCTTGTTTTTCACAAAGGAGACAGGCTTTTTT
>JAZOBX010000174.1:0-4806 GCA_045596205.1 Eubacteriales bacterium
CCAGTAGCCTTTTGCGTCCAGGGTTTCTTACCGCCGCCGCTTACTTCGGTTCTGGTAAGAGTGGATTGAGTACCTTGTCTTTGGTTGAGCAGGTATGCTCTGATGACGGTATGGAGGACTGCGCCGTTCACTTCGGCACCGAACACTTTTTCGGAGAGAGCGATTTCGCCCACTTCCTTGCCCGCCATATCAACAACTTTAATATTAGGCATGAATGAATCCTCCTTCCGTTATGCTTTCACCGAGTCGCGGATGAACACGATACCGCTGCGTGCGCCGGGAACGGCACCCTTAACAGCGATGAGGTTCTTGTCTGCGTCGATTTTCACAACTACGAGATTAAGAATGGTGACCTGTTCGTTACCGTATTGGCCCGCCATCTTTTTGTTTTTGAACACACGAGAGGGGCTGGAGTTTGCACCCATAGAACCGAGGTTACGGTGTACAGGGCCCACGCCGTGGGTCATGCGAAGTCTGTGGAATCCCCATCTCTTGATGGCGCCGCTGTAACCGTGACCTTTTGTCATACCGGTGATGTCGACCTTTTCGCCTACGGCGAAGGTATCGACGGTGATGACGTCACCCGCTACGATTGCGCTGCAATCATCCAGACGGAATTCTTTGAGGTGTCTCTTTGCGCCGATGCCAGCCTTCTTCAGATGGCCTGCTTCAGCTTTGGTAAGATGCTTTTCGGTTGTGTCACAGAAAGCGAGCTGAATTGCTTCGTAGCCGTCGGTTTGGGCGGTCTTCTTCTGCGCAACCGGGCAAGGACCCGCTTCAATGAGGGTCACAGGAATGACATTGCCTTTTTCATCAAAGATCTGTGTCATCCCCAGCTTTTTGCCGATGATGCCTTTTTTCATTTTTTCCTCCTTGGTTATTGGTTGACACCTTGGATTATCGGTCGCCCGACGATGTCAACTTGACCAAAAGCGGTCTGCACTTGGTGCAGGGCTTTACGGTTTTCGGGGTCAGGGCCCGTCCTCCTTCTCCGCAACTCTGAGAGGAGTTTAAGCCTTCCCGATAACTGCTCACGGGGGGCATTCCCCACGGACAATTACGCTTTGACGATTTCGATTTCTACGCCTGCAGGCAGTTCCACACCCATGAGGGCTTCAACGGTCTTTGCCTGGGGGTTCAAAATGTCAACCAGTCTCTTGTGAGTGCGGAGCTCGAATTGCTCACGGCTATCCTTATATTTATGGACAGCGCGGAGAATGGTGATGATCTCCTTTTCTGTGGGAAGCGGAATGGGGCCGGACACGGCGTTTCCGTTTCTCTTAGCGATTTCCACGATTTTAGCGGCTGCGGTATCCACCAAGGTGTGGTCATAGCTCTTCAGTCTCACTCTGATTTTTTCATTTGCCATTGTTCTTTTCCTCCTTTTTTTCTGGAGGGCGATTCATTTCACACTCGTTCGGGCGTGTACAGGTTTTGCCCATACGAAAACCGGGGAATCACTCCACCGCAGGAGCAAACCACCCCGGATGACCGAACAGTGTTTTAGCGCAGTTTTGCGCTTTTCTTGACTGTCGCCCGGTTAAATATCGGACATACTCCACGGAAATTCCCTACCTTACGGTAGCAACCTCCCGCTTCAACGCATATCAAACACAACAATTATAAACTATATACGGCAAAAATGCAACACTCATTTTTAAGATTGGGATAAATGTGGTGTAGAATTTTCGGTTTGATTTTTGACTTATTTTGTGCAAAATATACAAAACAGCCAGTTTTTGGTTATTTTTGGGTGTTTTTCAACCCCTTTCTGTGAAAATGCACAGCTCGTAACAATTTGTTCATAATTAGAAGGTATAATCATTTTGTAGCGGTTTTTTCCGTGAGCAAATGCGAAAAAACCGTTTTCCTTCCTTTTATTATATATAATAGCGATTTCGCTGTTTTTCTCGGAAAGGATCTCTCATGAGACGGTATTTAAAATTTGAAATTCTGCTCCCCATTTTAGCGGCAACCGTAACGGCGGCGGTGGCAGTATTCCGAACCCTTGCCATTTGTTTTGCCTACGATGCCGAGGTGGGGTATTATCAATCGGGCAATGCGTATGTAATTCTCGCCAATCTGCTCAGCGTTTTATATATCTTTTTGGCGCTGGGGCTTTCGGTGGTATCCTGCTTTGGCAAGCTGGTGCCCAGCCGCGACCCCCGTCCTGCCAGACTGGCAGCCATCGCTTTGGGATGTATGCTTTCGCTGTCTTGCTTTGAGACGATCAAAGAAGGATTTGGCACAAGCAAAACCGACATTTGCCTTTTGGCTTCTTTGGTGTGCGGCATTTTGGGTATCAGTTTTTGTGCCTTGACTTTTCTTCGTGTCAACACACTTGAACCGCTCCGTGCCTTTGGCGGACTTTGTCTTGCGCTGTCTTTTCTGCTTCATGCCATTTACCATTATCTGCTCACGGATCTGCCCATTAACGGAGATCTGAAAATTCTGTATATGTTTGCCGCGCTCAGCGCTTCGCTTTTCTTCCTGTCGGAAGCCAAGCGATCCCTTTCGGGAGAAAACGGCGTGTCGGCACGTTTCTTTACCCTTTGCTGTTTCCTGTTTTGCGGTAGCGTGGGTGTATCGGAATGCTTTGCATTCTTTTTCAAAAAAGAGGCGTTTTCCGAAAACTATACCCATCCCCTGCTGTTACTCTTCGTGGGTCTGTACGCCTTTGCACGGTTGTTTGCAGCGAGAGTGCCTGTTGTGACCGCAGAGGAGCATAGCGATTCCCTTCCCGCAAGCCCTTCGCAAACCAGCGAAGAAGAAGAGGAAACCGCAGAGATTTCCACCGATGCCGAGAAAGAGGCAGAAGCAGAAAGCGCACAGGTGCCTGCCGATACCGGAAAAGAGGCAAAAGTGGAAATTACAGATGTTCCTGCCGATACTGAAAAAGAGGCAGAGCAGCCTGACGAAACCAGCGAATAAACACAGGCACAATTTCCCCCAAACAAAATTTCTAAACGATATGGGCATAGCTACCTTGGCAATGCCCATTCCTATTATTAATAAGGAAGACGATATGAAAAAAATTCTTGTCATTGACGGCAACAGCATCATCAACCGCGCCTTTTACGGTATGCGCCTGCTTCAGACGGCGGAGGGGAAATACACCAACGCTATCTACGGCATGATCAATATGATCACAAGGCAGGCAGACCAACTGCGCCCCGACTATGCGGCGGTGGCGTTTGACGTAAAAGCACCTACTTTCCGTCATAAAATGTATGACCAATACAAAGCAGGACGGCACGCCACTCCCCCAGAACTACTTTCGCAGTTTCCCGATGCCAAGGCTTGCCTTACTGCAATGGGATATCACGTGCTGGAGCTCCCGGGTTGGGAGGCAGACGATCTGCAAGGCACGGTGGCAAGAATGGCGAAGGGGGAAGAAGATACCCACGCCTACATTCTCACGGGAGACCGCGACCTGCTGCAGCTCATCGACGAAAAAACCACCGTTATTTTGGCAGGCAACAAAGAAACGGTTCAGTATCACCGGAGCGCGTTTTTTGAAAAATACGGTATTTACCCTGAGCAGTACGTGGATGCGAAAGCCCTGATGGGCGACAGCTCCGACCACATCCCCGGGGTGCCCGGGGTGGGGGAGAAAACTGCCATGAAGCTGATTTCTCTTTGCGGCAGTCTGGAAGGCGTGTACGACGCGCTTGAAAACAGAGAAAACGCCGCGCCCGAAATCAAAAAGGCCTTGACTGACGGGTTATGCAAAAAGCTGACCGAGGGCAAAGAAAGCGCAAAACTCTCCTACGACCTGGCAAAAATCTGCACGAATGCGCCTATAGCTGAAAAACTGGAGGACCTGCAGTTTAACGGGGTGCGAAACGATGATCTGTATCGTCTGTTCGTGACCTTGGAATTTCATTCATTTTTGGGAAAATTTAAGTTAACCCCCCCATCCGCGCCGCAAAAAGCAGAGGAAGAAGTGGCTTGGGAAGAAGCATTCAGCGACGATGATTTCTTTGGTGATGCAACAAAAGCAGAGGGAACAAGCGAAGCGCAAAAGGAAGAATGGTGCCCGCCTGCAGTACCGAGTCAAAGCAGTGTAAAAGAGATGACATGGGAGCTTCTGGACGAAATGATATTGCCCGAGAAGCTTGCAGTTTGTTTTGAAGATGAATGGCTGTATTTTTACGGCGAAAACCTTGGGGAATGTAAACTATTATTAACAAATGGCGAATTACCCCCCTTTCTTTTTAAAAAAACACAACTGATTTGCTATGACAGCAAATCTCTTTATCATAGACTTTCTGCCCAGAATATTGCCCTGTCCATACCCCCAAGAGACGTAATGCTGGCAGGCTATTTGTGGCGGGGAGGCGACGGACAAATCAAGCTTGACAGTCTATGCCTGGCTTTGCTCAAACGGGAGCAAAGCGACTATGCCCACGCCCCCGCTTCCCTGCTTTGGGCATTGGACAGCGCATTGACGTATACGTTAAAAAATGAAGGCATGCTGAGGCTTGCGGAAGAAATAGAATGGCCCCTTGCCACAGTTTTGGCAGAGATGGAAGAAACGGGCTTTGCACTTGACTGCGAGGGTATGAACGGATACAGCGAAGAGCTGAAAAAGGAAGTGGAAGCCCTTCGTGAGCGCATTTACTTTGCGGCAGGGCATGAGTTTAATATCAACTCTCCCAAGCAACTGGGGCAGGTGCTTTTTGAAGAGCTGGGACTGCCTACCCAAAAGAAAACCAAAAGCGGTTTTTCCACCGATGCGGAAACGCTAGAAAAACTAAAGGACGTACACCCCATTGTGGCGGACATTCTGGTCTACCGCCAGGT
>JAZOBX010000175.1:0-3715 GCA_045596205.1 Eubacteriales bacterium
GGATTTATATCGCTTTAGTTTGTCTGCTTTGTCAGACAAACTAAACTTTCCACGTGGAGAGATGACGGGCAGCATATCATACGCCAAAATGCAAAAAGCGAAACCGAAGCATTTACCCCCTCGGTTTCGCTTGTTTTTTCGGATGTGGGACTCAGATAGCAGGGTCAAACTTCACGACGGTGTTGGAGGCGGCGCTTGCAAAGGCGGCTTCCATCACTTGCAGTACACGTCTGACTTCACCGTGGCGAATGAGCTGCTCTGTTTTGCCTTCAATGGTGTCTTTCAGATTGCGATAGAAATCATGGACGTCGGAGGTGGGTTGGGGAATGCGGTATTCCTTGACGGAGGCGTCGCTTCTGGGCGCCATGGTTTTGGTGATACCCGACGCTGTTTGCACGGGATGCACGTCGCCTTCGCCCCAGTTCAGACATTCGCGGACCAGCACGTCATCGTGCCAATCGGGAATAAAGGCGGTGCCTTGTTCAAACTGGGCGTAGTAGCGGCCTTGGGAAATGAAATTGTAGGTACCCACTTCCGTATAGCCTACCACACCGTTTTCAAAGTAGATAAACATTTTGTAGCCGTCGTCTACTTCGGCGTTGGTATAGTGGGTGGTTTTGCAGTAGAGAGAGGTGATGGGGGATTTGACCAGCTGGAGCATTTGGTCAATCATATGTACGCCCCAGTCCAAAATCATGCCGCCGCCTTGGGCTTTCAGCTGTCTCCAGTCACCGGGGATGCCTCTTGAGCCTTGTACGTAGGAAGCGATATACAGGGGTTTGCCGATCTGCTCGGTGGCAATGAGGTTTTTAATGGCAAGGAAGTCTGTGTCCCAGCGTCTGTTCTGGTGGACTTCAAAGACTTTTACGCATTCCTTTGCCACTTTTACGATTTCGTCAAATTCGGCTACGGAAAGAGTGACGGGCTTTTCACAAACCACGTGCTTGCCTGCGCGGAGAGCTTCAATGCAAAGGGACTTATGCACGTCGTTGGGAGTGGCAACCACTACCACGTCGGCATAGCCTGCCAAAAGGTCTTCAAAGGTAGCGTAGGTAGGAATGCCGTTTTCCTTGGCGTATTCCAGACGGGAGGGCTTAATGTCGAAGACACCAACGACCTCTGCTACGTTATTTTTCATAATCTGCTTGGCGTGCCAACCGCCTTGACCGCCAAAGCCTACAATTGCAATTTTGAGTTTCATTTTTTCCTCCAAATGCTTGGGTGCTTTTATCGTAAAGGACGTAAGTCCTTTTCATCTTGCTACAATTATAGCACACACCGTTTCATTTGTCCATAATATTCATGTCAAATTCTTTGTTTTTTTACGGTATTTTTTATGCAATAATTCCCCATAAAAGATCAGTGGCCAAGCCCACGCCTACGCCGACTGCCAAAAGCAGCAAGAGAATAAGGAGACTTTGCTTTACGGGACGGTTGGTGCGAAGCAATACCACGCTGCCTACCCCTGCCCCGGGCAAAAGGCCTGCCAGCATCATGCCGGGCAAAATGATACCCTTGACGTGAAGCTCAGCCAGAATGACCGAGGAAGCGCAGTTGGGAATCAGACCGATCATAGACGAGAGCAGATAGGCAAGGAAGCCTCTCTTTGCGACGAAATTTGCGATTGCTTCTTCCCCCACGCCTTCAATGATCGCGCCGAACGCCAGATTCACCAGCAAGATAAAGCCTGCAATCTGAAGGGTATGCATGAGAGCGGAATACCAAATGCCTTTTTCGCAATGGCAATGCTCGTGTTCGCACATTTCTCCGATACGGTGCGTATGTTCATGAGCAGGGCGGTACAAAAGGTCAATGAGATACCCCGCCAGAATGGCAACGGCAACTTTGATGCCCAGCACCAAAAGGACGGTGGGAAAACCCACTCCGCCCGCCACAAGGACGGGAAGCATTTCGTCTGAGGTAGAAAGAAAAACAGCCACAAGGGTGCCCAGAGAAATCACGCGCCCCGCATAGAGACCTGCGGCAGAGGCGGAAAAACCGCATTGGGGAACAATACCAAGCAAAGCGCCAAAAACAGGGGCAATTTTGCCGCTTTTCCGCAAAACCCCCTCCATTTTCTCTGCTCCACGGTGCTCAAGCCATTCAAGGAACAGATAGGTGAAAAATAAAAAGGGCAAAAGAATGGCGGTTTCTTTGATGGCGTGTATAAAAATATGTAACCAATCCATTACGCTTTCTCCTGACAGTTTTCGCATTTGCCGTACAGCAAGGTCATTTGGCCGTCAAGGGCAAACCGATTGGCGGCAAGGATATTTTTCTCGATAAAATCCGACACAAAGCCGCTCAGATGCACCAATTTCCCGCAGGAAAGACATTTGAGGTGCATATGGTGGCCGCATTTTTCGTCTTTTGCGGCTTGGTAGTAAAAACGGCGGTTGTTGCCGCAAACGAAACGGCGCACCTTGCCCTCGTCTACCAGCCCTTTCATCAGCCGATAGACGGTGCTTTCCCCTACCCCTTCCGCTTTCATAGCGGAAAGAATTTTTTGCATGGGCAGCTGCTCGTTTGTATGTTGCATCATAAAGTCCAGAAGCTTGGCGCTTTGTTCTGTTTTGTAGGTCATTTTACTTCCTCATTTTGAGAGTAACTCTCATTTTTAACAGGTGCATTATAGCACAGAAAGGACGGTTTGTCAAGGGTGCGGAAAAAGAATGGGAAAAATTTGCCCAAGGCTTGCGGCACAAGGCTTTTCCGTAAAATTTTGATATCATGATATCATGGTATCATGATGCCATTTGTTGTATCGCATGAAAAAAGGACGAGATCAATCTCGTCCTTTGCATTTGGTAGATAAAGATCACTTGGGTTAGATACATCTTTTTTGAGAAGAGCTCTATGGCGTTTTTAGTGTCTTTCCCAAGGAATAAATCCCCATTCGTCGATATACTCCAAAATGCCTGAGGTCGTAGAAAGGGAATAGAAAGTGATTGTTCCACTGGTGGACATACCTTTCCAGCCTTTGGTGTTTGCAAAAGAGATTTCGGTAATGCCCGTACAGTTTTCAAAGGCATTCGCGCCAATCTTGTTCACGCCTTCGGGAATATGGAAGCGCGTCATTGATTTGCAGTTATAAAAAGCAGAGGTGCCGATGGAGGTAACGGAAACTGGGATATCCATAGAGGAAAGCTTTACACAGCCATAAACGAATTTGTCGGGAATGGCAGAAAGATTTGCAGAAAGTGTTATGCTTTCAAGAGAATCGCAGCTATAGAACGCGCCCTCGCCAATATGGGTAATTTTGTCTCCCAAAGTGACGGACACCAACGAGGTACAGTTGGAAAAGGCATACGCGCCGATGGATTGCACATTTTCAGGGACGGTCATATGCACCAGTTCTTCCCCTTCGTAGTACCACTTGGCATCGGGAAGACCGTCTTTACCTACGGCAATACTGCACCAAGCGGAAAGGTCAGCAATATGGATGCGCACATCACCGCATTCATCAAAGGCCCCCTCCCCGATAGATGACAAAGTACTTGGGAAGGTTATGTCGGTCAGCGAAGCACCGATAAAGGCAAGGGCAGAAATAGAGGTGACGCCTTCGGGAATGACCAGATGAGTGATCGCGTTGCCCTCTGCATCGCAAATAGCACTACTGTTATTTAATATTGGATGGGAATACTTATTTTCAAAAGTCACATTACACCAAGCGGCAATGTCACCTATGAGGATTTTTTCAATCTTCTTAGCCTCG
>JAZOBX010000176.1:0-3401 GCA_045596205.1 Eubacteriales bacterium
GACGCTGTTACAAGCTATTACACCGGTAATCTGCAAAAGAATATTGATTTCCTTGGTTGGCTTAACAATGAAGCAAAGAAGATCAAAAGCGATGCGTATATCGTTGGTGAAGCATGGGTAACTGATGATTTTACCATTAACCGCTATTATGAAAGCGGGTGTGACAGCTTCTTCCTCTTTACAGGCTCTCAGGCAGGCGGTAGTATTGCAACTGCTGTAAAAAGATGTAGCGGTAAGGCTGTCGGTGAACTCTTTACAGAGCTGCAAGATGTATACGGAGATGCGATTCTCGCACCTTTCCTTGGCAACCACGATACTATGAGACCGGGTAGCTTTATGCCTGGCATGGAAAACGTGAAAATGGCAGCTGGCGTGCTGTCAATGATGAGTGGCGGTACTTTCGTATATTATGGCGAAGAAATCGGTATGATCAGCAAGGGCGGCAACAATTCCGATCCTGCCAAGCGTATCGCTATGAAATGGGAAGCAAAGAATATTTATGAGGGATGCTGCTATCTCCCTCCTGAAAACACCACCGTTGATGCAACCTATTACTACTATCCCTCCGTGGCTGAGCAGCTCGCAGACGAGGGAAGTATTCTGAATTACTACAAAGAGGCTATGGAGCTCCGTAACCGTTTCCCCTCTATTGCAAGAGGCGAGGTTACTTATTATCCCGAAGGTCAGAACAACTATATTTGCGTGATCACCAAAGAATACCAAGGCGAAAAGATTACCATCGTGTTCAACATGGATACCTTTGAACAGACAGTATCTCTTGACAAGTCAATTCTTGGTTACAGCGAACTGGTAGGCGAGCTTTACGCCTCCGACGGTGAATTTTCTTTTGACGGAAACGGCACGCTTGTGATGCCTCCTCAATCCATAGCAATACTTAAGTAAGGAGAAAAAAGATGGCAAGTTTATCACTCAAACATATTTTTAAAGTATACGATGGAGGCGTGAAAGCGGTAAACGACTTCTGCATGGATATTGAAGATAAAGAGTTTATCGTTTTCGTAGGTCCTTCAGGATGCGGTAAGTCCACCACTCTGCGCATGATTGCGGGTCTGGAAGAAATCACAGCCGGTGAACTTCGCATTGACAACGAAATCGTCAACGATTTTGAACCCAAAGATAGAAACATCGCCATGGTGTTCCAGAACTACGCGCTCTATCCCCATATGAGCGTATATGAGAACATGGCATTTTCCCTCCGCACCGCGCATATGCCCAACGACCAGATCCATGAAAAGGTTATGGAGGCCGCCGAAATCCTCGGCATTACCGAATATTTGGACAGAAAGCCAAAAGCGCTGTCTGGCGGTCAACGGCAGAGAGTTGCGCTGGGACGTGCAATCGTGCGTCAGCCTAAGGTGTTTTTGCTGGACGAACCTCTCTCTAACCTCGACGCCAAGCTTCGCGCCGCAATGAGAGCAGAGATTTCCAGACTTCATGAAAGACTGGGAACCACCTTTATTTACGTTACCCACGACCAAGTGGAAGCCATGACTATGGGCTCCAGAATCGTCGTGATGAAGGACGGTTTCGTACAGCAAATCGATACACCCATTAACCTTTACAAATTCCCCGATAATATCTTTGTAGCAGGGTTTATCGGAACGCCCCAGATGAATTTCTTTGACGGTGTGATTACCAAAAACGGTGAAGACGTCAGATTCTCTTTGGACTGCGGTACAAACGTGGATATGAAATATATTCAAGCCGACAAAGTGCCTGTAAAATACATGGACGGCTGTCATAGAATCGTATTCGGTATTCGTCCCGATGACGTAAGAGTTCATAACGAAAACAACTATGATGACGGTTCATGGGCTCCTGCAAAGGCGGTTGTCAGTGTAGTAGAAGTGTTGGGCGGCGAAACGCTGATCTACGCTAACCTGAACTTGGAAACTCCCGACGCAGAAAGCGGTGCCATCATTATCAAAGCCAATCCCGACACCGTTGTGCATCGCGGTGATATCATTGACATTGAAATTTCCAGAAAGAAGTTCCACGTCTTTGATAAAGAAACCGAAAAGAGCATCAGAAGAAGAATCCCCGAAGAAAATATCATCAGCGCAACTATCTCCAACGGTACTCTTTCTTTTGAAGGCCTTCGTTTTGTGCTTCCTTCTGCAGTGAAATGCGAAAACGCCGAAAACGTCAGCGTTTCCATGTCTGTCAGCGGACTTACCCTGGGCAGAGGAAACGGAGAAGCCACCGTACAGTGGGTTGAAAAGATTGACAATAAATCTCTCTATTTCCTGAAGGTCAACGATCTTACCCTCTTCTCTTTGGAAGACGGTGAAGCAAGATTCTCTGTTGGCGAAAAAGTATCCTTTGATATTGATTTCACCAAGCTTTCCATTGAATCTCTTGGCGTGAAACCTTTGGATCTGACCAATACACTTGACGGTGTCTTCACAAAAGAAAAAGACCAATCCCGCAAGTTCTACCATTTCTATATGGAAATGGGCGGTGCAAAATTGATTCCCTCAACCACTATCTGTGAAAAGCTTTTTGCTTGCAAAGGCAATAAGATTTTCCATACCGCTCTTGAATATGTCTTTGATGCAACCCATGCAACCGTCGTGCCTCATGAGTATGAAAATGCAAATCTGATGACAGGCACAGTAGAAGAGATTCTCGACTACGGACATATCCGTTACGCCATCATCAATGCCGCAGGTCAAAAGCTGACCGCCGCATATGACGGACAGGTCGGTGATGCGGTAGACGTGATTGTTCCCGTGGATCAGATTACCATCAAAGATAAAACCATTGATATTATCATTGTGTAATGCAGAGTATTCTCTGAACCCTAGGCAACCGTTTCAAAAGAAGCGGTTGCCTTTTTTTAGGTTCATTTTGGTTATTTTGAGAAAAAAGTTTTGATTTTTAACTTGAACCATATAATTTAGTAATAAATTTATAATAATAAGTATAATAGGAATTGACTTTTCAACCGAATAATGATAAAATATAATGGTAAATGTATATGATAAGGAGGAGGAATATGGCAAAGATTACGCACAACTCTGCTTTGTATTACTTCCATGAGGGAACCAATTTTCAATCGTATCGTTACTTTGGATGTCATCTTGAGAAAAAGGGAAAGAACAAAACCTACAGTTTCCGTGTTTGGGCGCCCAATGCCCGCCACGTATTTGTGGTAGGTGATTTTTGCGATTGGCATGAAGGTATTGCCATGACGCGTATTTCCAAAAACGGTGTTTGGGAATTGCTCTATCAAACCGAATCCGATTTGCAATCCCGTCTCTATAAGTTTAAGATCGTGACCGCCGCAGGCCAAGTCAAATATAAAGGCGACCCTTACGCATTTGCATCAAAAGGCGGAAGTGACGGTGCGTCCGTTATTTGCCACGAAAGCCGTTTCA
>JAZOBX010000177.1:0-1923 GCA_045596205.1 Eubacteriales bacterium
CCGCTTGGCCTCCGACTTCAGCTTTCCCGCGTGAACCAAGCGCTGTCCGTCATCAACGATTGCTATCTGCGTATTCTGCAGCTCACAGGCGCCAGTCCCGATAAAAACCGCGACTACTATTTCGGTGACCTGATGCCCGACGTGCTCTACAATCTCTGCTGGGGCGCTGTTGAGCTGAGCCAGATCAAAGTATACTTTGAAGAGATCTGCCAGACCACCGGTCAGCATTTGTCCACTCTCGACCTGATTGCCAATCTGCTGGCAACCATGGGTACGGACGAATACGAGATCCCTGGTAAGCTTGCATCTCTGAAAACCTATCTCGGTACCCTCGGTACCTGGCTGAACAGCTCCCGTTCTTCTTCTTTGACCATGGACTATATTCAGGTTGGTTACGTGGAAACAGAAGACGATCTCCCCCGCGCCGACGGTAACTTCTTCCAAAAATTCTGGTTTGAAATTTCCTCCTTCTTCTATAGTTTTATCACCAAGTACGACCAAATGGGCGTGACCTCTGAAGAGGATATTGGCGAAGCCGCCCTTGACGTTTGGCTGGCATCAGGCCGTGACCAAAGCAAGATCTGGCGTTCGCTGATCGACAGTGAATTCAGCGAATACTGTCAGAACACAAGTATCTACTGCAAGGAAAATAACATCCACTCTATCCCTCTGGCGTTGAAGCTCATTACGGGCGGCACCCTGCTTCCTTCCATTCTTGCCAACAAGGGGCCTGACGTGTACATGGGTCTGGACAGTACCACCACCATCAACTACGCCATCCGCGGCGCAGTTGACCCCATCATCAGCCATGTAGAAGGGGAAGGGTTTGACGACGCTGAATACTTCTTCTCAGGCGAGGATGACGGCGGCGTAGACGATAATTTCCACCCCGCCGCTATCAACACCGTTGAATTGCTCGGTAAAGTGTACGGCGTGCCCATGACCATGAACTTTGCCATGATGTTCTATCGCATGGATATTCTGGTAGAGCTGGGTGTTGACCTGCCCGAAACCTGGACGGATATGCTGTCTTTGCTCCCCGTGCTCCAAGCCAACAACCTGGCAGCGGGTATCGGCGCGAAGCTCACTACCTCTCAAACCACGGAAGGCCTCAACGGTACGCTGGAAATGATGATGTACCAAGAAGGCGCCGAAATGTGGCGGTATGACGATAAAGACTATTACAACGGCATTTACGCAGGTGCAAAGATCGGTCTGGACACCAACGAGTCTCTCAAGGTCTTTGAGTTCTACTGCCGTATGTACACCGACTATTCCTTCCCCTATCAATACGATGGCGCCAACCGTTTCAGAACGGGTGAAATGCCTATCATCATCGGTGACTATGTGAATACCTACAACCAACTGGTGGTATTCGCAACGGAAATTGCGGGTCTTTGGGAATTTTCCTCTGTGCCCGGTACCCGCAGAACCGATGGCTCTCTCAACTACGATGCCATCGCCACCATCACCAATCTGGTCATGCCTTACAGTAAGACCAGAACCGATGCTACCCGCAGTCAGGCGTGGGAATACATTAAATGGAACAGCGGCGAAGACGCCCAATCCATTTACGGCAACCGCATGGTAGCGCTGGTCGGTCCTTCCGCAAAATACGCTACCGCTAACCGCCACGCCATCTCCAAGCTTTCCTGGACCACCAAAGAAAATGCGGCTATCCAGGACCAGCTCAGCCACCTTTCTTCCATTAAAAACTATCCCGGAAGCTACATTATTGCCCGTTACATCAACTTTGCCTTCCTTGATACTTATAATAACGGTGCAGATGCGGTAGAATCCCTGCAGAAATACATTGCCGCAATCAACGCCGAGCTCTCCCGCAAGAGATCCGAGTTTGGCGATACGGGACTGGAAGTGCTGGATAGTGACCAGACCCCCGAAGACAAAGAAAAAGAAAAGCAA
>JAZOBX010000178.1:0-5452 GCA_045596205.1 Eubacteriales bacterium
CAAAGAAAAAGAAAAGCAAGAACAATCCAAATAAGCCCGCTTCATTCTATCTAAAAGGAGAAAAATCATGTCAATTGATGAAAAGACGATGCCCCAAGAAGAGCAGACGTCGGCAAGACCCGTGTCGAAAACAGAAATGACACGCGCTCAGTGGACCTGGAAAGAAATGAAGCGTAATAAAGTGGCCTATCTAATGGTGGCGCCCTTTGTCATTCTCTTTTTCGTCTTCACTGTTATCCCCGTTGTTTTGTCGATGATTCTGTCGCTTACAGACTTCGATATGTTGAATTTCCCTCATTGGAAGGGACTTACCAACTTTACCCGCCTGTTTTTGGAAGACGAAGTGTTCCTTATCGCTTGTAAGAACACGCTGATTTTCGCTTCTATCACAGGTCCCGTATCCTATTTCATGTCCCTTTTGGTGGCGTGGTTCATCAACGAACTGCCTCCCAAAATCAGAGCTGTGGTTACCCTGATCTTCTACGCGCCCTCTATTTCCGGTAGCGTATATATGATCTGGCAAACCCTCTTCTCCTCCGACTCCTACGGTTGGGTCAACGCCATTTTGCTGGACTGGGGTCTCACCGACAAAGCCATCCTGTTCTTCCAGGATGAAAAATACGTCATGGTGCTTTGTATCGTGGTTGCCCTCTGGACGTCACTTGGTACTGCGTTCCTGTCCTTTATCGCAGGTCTTCAGACCATTGACAGCAGCCAGTTCGAAGCAGGCGCTGTTGACGGTGTGAAAAACCGTTGGCAGGAGCTGTGGTACATCACCCTTCCCAACATGAAGCCTCAGCTCATGTTCGGTGCGGTGCTGTCCATCACCCAATCCTTCGGCTTCGGTGCCGTCGTTACCGCTCTCTGCGGTTTCCCCTCTGTAAACTACGCGGCGCACACCATCATGCACTGTCTGGATGACTACGGCGGACAGCGCTACGAGATCGGTTATGCCTCTGCCATTGCAGTGATCCTGTTTATCATCATGATCACCTGCAATATGCTCATTAAGAAAATGCTTTCAAAGGTGGGTCAGTAAGATGGATGAAAGATTAAAACCAGGTAAACTGAGAGTCAGAAACCATCGCGTCATTCTGAACCGCTCCGTAGGCGGCGACGCAGGCATTACCGTTATGCTGACCATTCTGGGCGCATTCATGTTCCTGCCCATGCTGTATGTGGTCATGCAATCCCTGAAACCCCTTGATGAACTGTTCGTATTCCCCCCTCGCTTCTTTGTGATTCATCCCACCTTTGATAACTTCCGCAGCCTGTTTTCGCTGATGAACGATTCTTGGGTGCCCTTCTCACGCTACATATTCAATACGATCTTCATCACCTTCGCAGGTACCCTCGGCAACCTGATTTTCGCTTCCATGGCGGCATACGCCTTGGCAAAAATCAAGTTCCCCGGCTCCAAGATGATTTTCTCTATGATCGTCACCAGCTTGATGTTCCACTCCACCGTAAACCAGGTAACACACTTTATTCTGTTTTCTGCCTTCGGTTGGATTGACTCGCTGCTTGCGATCATCGTTCCCGCTATGGCTTCAACGCTTGGTCTTTACCTGATGAAGCAGTTTATGGAAACCGCTGTGGCTGACACGGTGCTGGAAAGTGCGCGGCTGGACGGCGCGTCCGAATTCCGTATCTACCTCACCATCGCCATGCCCATGGTTAAGCCTGCTTGGCTGACCCTGATGATCGAGGCCTTCAAGGGTCTGTGGAACACAGGCGCTTGCATTTATATTCACTCTGAACAGCTCAAAACCTTCAACTACGCCATCGGTCAGATTCTGGCAGGCGGTATTGCCCGTTCGGGCGCAGGTGCGGCTTCCACCGTGATTATGATGCTGGTGCCTATCACCGTATTCGTCATTAACCAAAGTAAGATTATTGAAACCTTCGGCTCGTCCGGTATGAAAGACTAAGGGAAGGGAGGATGAAACGAATATGAAAAAGAATAAAATCATTTCCATACTCACCGTTGCATTGCTCATGGTCCTGACCTTCTCCACCGTTACCGCTTACGCCTATGAGCCCTATTCAACTTACACCTATTCCAGCGACGGTATGCCTCTGCCTTCTCCTGCGGTCTACGGACCCATGAAAGCAGGCGGCTATATCGATTCTGCAAAAATGCGTGAACGCGGCATCTGCGATTTCGCAGACATTGCCGAGCCCACCGACATCTGCACCGCCAAAGACGGCAGAGTGTTTATTGCAGACCGCAAAAATTCGCAGATCGTGGTGCTCAACGCCACCTACGACGCCATTGCTTGTCTGAACGTCTTTGACAGCTCCGAAAAAGACAACGACAGCTTCAACGGTTGCGAAGGCGTATATGTCAATAATGAAGCCATTTACGTCTGCGACACCCAAAACAAACGTATCGTCAAGTTCAATGCGGAAACCTACGAGTTTGAAAAGATCATCCACCAGCCCACCTCTGCGCTCATGGATGAAAACAAGCTCTTCCTTCCCGTTGCTATAGCCGTTGACCAGTACAACCGTATGTTCGTGCTGTCTTCCTCCTCCTTTGAAGGCGTGATCGTCATGGACGAAAACTCCAACTTCACAGGATACATCGGCGCACCCAAGGTTACTTACTCTGCATTTGATATTTTGATGCGTCAGTTCCAGACCGCAGAGCAGAGAGCCCAGTCCCTCTCCTATCTGCCCACACAGTTCCAGAGCATTACCGTTGATGACGAAGGCTTTATCTACGTCACCTCCTCCACCATCGACGAAAAAGAACAAATGAATAGCATTACCGTCACAGGCGCCGAAGCCACAGGCGACTATTCTCCCGTTCGTAAGCTCAACTCCGCAGGCGCAGAAATCATGAAGCGTAACGGTTTCTTTGACTGCGCAGGTGAAGTCATTACCATGTTTGATACCAAAGGCGTGTCCAAAATCGTGGACGTTGCCGTAGGTCCCGAAGGCTCTTGGTCTATCATTGATAACCGCCGCAGTAAGGTCTACACCTACGACAGCAACGGTCAACTGCTCTTCGCCTTTGGTGACGGCGGCTCTCAGCTGGGGAACATCACCACCCTGACAGGCATTGCCTACCAAGGTGACAATATGCTCCTCCTCGACTACACCACCGCCGCTATCACGGTATACACCCGCTCCACCTACGGCAACATTCTCATTGATGCATTGCGTAACGACAATCTCCGTCAATACGATAAATCCATCGATTGCTGGAAAAAAGTTCTACAATATAATAGTAACTTCGACGCCGCCTATATCGGTGTAGGTAAAGCCCTCTACCGCAACGGTGAATACGAAGAAGCGATGGAATATCTCAGCGCCGCCTTTGAAGTGGATACCTACGCTAAGGCGTACGGCGAAATCCGTAAAGACTGGATCGGTAAATACATTATTTTACTGCTTCTCATCATTGCCGCTGTGATCTTCGGTATTGTGAAATTCTTCAAATATGCAGGCAAGGTCAACAGCAACGCCGTCTATAAAGGAAACAGAACCTTCTGGGAAGAGCTGATGTTCGGCTTCCACGTGATTTTCCATCCCATCGACGGCTTCTGGGATCTCAAACACGAAAAACGTGGCTCCGTCCGCGGCGCATGCACCATTCTGGGTGTGACCGTCCTTGCCTTCTACTACCAATCCGTTGGTCGCGGTTACCTGGTTAACCCCCAGGGCAACTATTCGGGTCTGTTTATCCAGCTTGCCTCCGTGGCATTGCCCGTGTTGCTCTTCTCCGTGTCCAACTGGTGTCTGACCACCCTCTTTGACGGCGAAGGCTCCTTCAAAGACGTGTTTATGACCGTCTGCTACGCCCTCACCCCCGTGCCCTTCTTCCTCATTGCCACCACCTTCCTCTCCAACTTCGTATCCCTCACAGGCGTTGGTATTATCCAATTCGTCAACGTGCTGGCGTTCGTCTGGGCAGGTATGCTGCTGGTATTTGGCGTCATGGTTACCCATGACTACACCTTCACCAAAAACATCATCACTCTTCTGGGGACTATCCTCAGTATGTGCGTGATTATGTTCGTTGTGATTCTGTTCTCTTCTCTTGTCACAAAGATGGTTTCTTTCGTATCCACCATTGTGACGGAAATTACCTACCGAATGTAATAAGTATAGGAGGATAAAAGAATGAATTTTAACAGAATATTATCCGCTATGCTTGTTGTCGCCACTTTGTTTGGCAGTTGCATCGGGATTCTTCCCACCTTCTCTGTTGCTTCCTATGCAGAAGAAGTGCAGCTGGACCCCACGGTGGACGGCGCCACGGTAGCCCAGGAAGCACTCTACCAGGTGTATCTGAGTGCCCAGGATAAAATCAACACCGACCCCTACATGATGCAGTATGCGGAAAGTGCAGGGTATATCCTCTACTGTAACCCCTACACCGGGGAAGTGTACACCAAAGATAAGGCAACCGGCCAGATTCTGACCACCAACCCTTACTACATCGGTGACACCTACTCCACCGATACCATTCCCCGCGAGCTCATGTCTCAGTTTGAGCTGCTGTTCACCAAAAAAGACGGTTCTCAAGTCATCTACAACAGCTACGACTGGTCTTCCTCCCGCGGTCAGATCTCTGCCGTGCAGCTTGAAGACGGCGTGCGCCTTGAATACACCGTCGGTGACACCACCGCCCGCTATCTGGTGCCTAACGGTATCTCCCGTGAACGCTTTGAGACCTTGATTCTCATTCCCGCGCAGAAATACCTGATTACCACCATTCGGGAAATGCTCATGGAAAAACGCGGCAATCTGGATGCCGCCAGCACAGAAGAAAATCCCGTCTATGAAAACGACGAGGATCTGAAAGCCCTGTGCGATTGGGCTGCCAAGAGCGGTTACTATACCCACCACAACAAACGTCGCGTCAGCTGGGCATTTGAAGACGTGATGGCGTATTTCTACAGCTTCGATCCCGAAGAAAGCCGTATGTACGGCGAAAACATCGTGGAAACCTTCGACGATTGGTACCGCTTGGTCTACATTTATTATAAAGTTCTTTGCGGCAACAACGCGAAAAACTACAAAGAGTACTCCAAAATGGGTAACGCCACTGCGGACTACTTCTCCCTGACCACCATGTACCAGCTGCAGGACCCCAACGAAGCCAAGAGCCCCGCTCTTCTGCAGGATATGCAAAAAACCTATCCCGCTACCGCAAGAGTGATGGAAGACGGCAGATGGTTTGCCCTTTACGCATTGGATAACACTCTGTCCAACGCCAAAAAGCGCGGTCTGCAAGACACCATCGCCAAATACGCCCCCGAATACACCATTGATATGATGTACGAGGACGAAGCCGAAACTGAGCTGGAACCCGTTGTGGAACTGAACCCTGTGTTCCGTTTGGCCATTGAATACGTGCTTTCCGACACGGGTCTTCTGGTAACCCTTCCTGCCAACAGTATTTTCTATGATGAAACCCTCTACACCCTGGTGGGTATTG
>JAZOBX010000179.1:0-3510 GCA_045596205.1 Eubacteriales bacterium
CTCCGACTTCCGTTTGAGCGTGGAGCAAAATGGAAGGGAGTTTCGCTTTACCCTTGAAGCAGACGGATTTCTCTACAACATGGTGCGCATCATCGTCGGCACCTTGATTGACGTGGCAATGGGCAGATTAGCGCCTGAGGATATGAAATCTATTCTCCAAAAAAAGGAGCGGGTATTTGCAGGCGAAACCGCACCGCCCGAAGGTCTTTATCTGGCATCTGTGACCTATGTTGACGGCGCATTTGATTTCAAAAATTAACAGTTATAAACTCAGCTATTCCACCCATACTTTAAGTAGTATGACAGGAGAAAGACGAGACGGTATCCGCATACCGTCTCGTTTTTATATATGAAAAATAAGCAGAAAAAAACATCTTTAGGGCGAAGGATATTACGCGTCTTTTTGTGCGTTTTTCTTGGGTTTGTTCTGGCGTTACTGATGGGGCTTGTTGGCGTCTGTATATGGGCGGATCAGCAAATTGACACAGAAGCCGACAGGGCGCTTTTTGCCTCTTTGGGAGAAAGTCAAACCACAAGAATTTACGCAAAAGAGCCATCTAAATCCAAAGAAAACGAGAAATATATCTGGGCAGAATACGATTTTGTATTTGCGGGAGAAAACAGCACTTGGGTAGAGTATTCCCAAATCTCTCCTGATTTGCTCCATGCATTTATTGCCATTGAAGACCACCGCTTTTACCGCCACGATGGCGTGGATTGGCTCCGAACTGCCAAGGCAACGCTCAACTATATGCTAAAAGGTGAAAAGCATTTTGGCGGCTCTACCATCACCCAGCAAGTGGTCAAAAACGTATGTGGAGAAAGGGAAGTTTCTGCCAAGCGAAAAGCCAAAGAGATCCTCCGCGCTCTGCGACTTGAAAAAGAGTATTCCAAAGAAGAAATTCTCACCATGTATGCCAATATCGTCCCCCTTGCCAATTCCTGTACGGGAGTGTATTCTGCCGCTGACTTTTACTTTGGCAAAAAGCCAAATGAACTCACGCTTCTGGAATGTGCCTCTATTGCTGCCATCACCAATTCTCCCTCACGCTATAATCCCATTTCCCATCCCGAAGCCAACGAAAAACGCGCACGCCTGATTTTGACCCAGATGGAAAAACACGGCTATATTTCTGAGGAAATGCTAAAAACTGCAAGCAGCCTGACAATTACGCTGAAAGAAGGTATTTCCGTACTCCCAAATAAACCCCACGGATGGTTTACCGAAACGGTTCTTGCAGACGTCATACAGGACCTTATGCGAGAGAAAAATATGTCCTACACCTCCGCCAAGCGGTTGGTATATAGCGGAGGACTTCAAATTATGTCTACCGTTGATCCCCGTCTTCAGGATGAAGTAACGGAGTGTTTTGAAAACGAAACCAACTTTTATCCACATAAAAATGTCCAAAACAAGCCTGATTTTGCTCTTGTCCTTATAGATCCCAAAACGGGAGATTTGCTTGCAACTGCGGGAAACGTAGGCGCAAAGCAAGCCAACCGCATCCAAAACGGTATTTTTGCAAAGCATCCTCCCGGCTCTGCCCTTAAACCCATTGCTCTCTATCTACCCGCCCTCGAGGAGAAAAAAGTGCATTGGGCAACGGTATTTGAAGATATGCCCAGGCCCATGCAAAAAGGGGATACCGTCTCTCTTTGGCCCAAAAACTCTCCGGATGTTTACCAAGGCAGAATCACTTTGGCAGACGCCCTCGCCCATTCCAAAAACACGGTTGCCGTCTCGCTGTATGAACTGTTGGGGGCTGAGGCGATAGCCCGTCACCTTTCACGCCTTGGCATTGATTTGGTAGAAAATCAGGCAGGCAAAACGGATTTTGCCCCCGCTCCTCTTGCTCTTGGGCAACTGACGGAGGGAGTGTCGCTCAGAGCTTTAACCGATGCTTATACCCCCTTGGCGGGGCAGGGTATGTACAGGGAAAGCAGAAGCTATCTCTACGTTCTGGATGCCAAAGGGAATCTCCTTCTTGAAAACAACTCCATCCCAAAACGAATCTGCTCAAGAGAAAGCGCCCATCTCATGACAAAAATGCTGGAAGGCGTCACCGATTACGGCACGGCAAGGCGTATGAGCTTGAAATACACCGTAGACGTGGCGGGAAAAACAGGCACGTCGGGTGGAGACAAAGACAGGTGGTTTATTGGATACACTCCCGACTATCTTTGCGGTGTCCGCTCTTCCGGGCATGGCTCTGCCATTGGAGAGAATGCCAGATCACCTCTTTATGTTTGGGATGACTGCATGAAAGCCGTGTACCGCGCCCTCCCCTACTTTCGCACTTCATTTCCGGAAACGGACGGCATCATCTATTCCGCTTTTTGTCCCGACAGCGGAGAATTGCTCTCCGACAGTTGCCTGAGCGACCTGCGCGGCCCGCGTATTGCCTACGGCTATTTCACTTTGGATAACCGTCCTACCACCCATTGCCATATCCACAAAGAAGTTTACAGAAACCTCTTTGATCAAACGCCTGAGCTTAGTCCTCATCCCTTTGGCTTTTCCTCTCCTTTCTCTCTTCTGGATATTGAGAAAAAAGATATAGAAGAAGAAATAAAAACACTTGACCGCCCTTTCCGTTTATGGTATTATATAGGTGAAAAAGCGGAAATTCCCGAGAAAAGGGAAGAATTTCCATTTGCCTCGCCTTCAAGAAAGAAGACAGGGAAAGGCATTCGCCGTTTTTGGTAAGAATAAGGAGAGAAAAAAGATGAAACGTATTTTGCTTTTTACCTGTATGTTTGCCATGCTCTTTGCTCTGGCATCCTGCGGTGATAAAGAAACATCCACAACCACTACTCCCGTCGTCGGAGATGTCGATACCGCCATTTTGTACCAAAGCAATCTGGTCACAGGTAAGTTTTCCAAATACGACCTCAAAGACGATTGCGATATCTTTTCGGGTAGCATTGTCTTTTCCGAGGGCACGATTACCGCAAACGGTACAGGTGTGAATATCAGCGGCAACACTGTTACCATCACCACCGAAGGCTGCTACAAAATCAGCGGTTCTACCACAAACGGTCAGATTATCATCAACGCGCGCGACATTGACAAAATCCATCTCGTGCTGGACGGCGTGTCCATTCGCTGTGAAAACAACGCCCCTCTCTGGGTACAGAATGCAGATAAAGTTTGTGTGACTCTGATCGGAGGCACCGTCAATACCTTCTCTGACGGGACTTCCTTCGGTCAAGGAGCAGAAGACCCCAACGCCGCTGTCTATGCCAAAGACAGCATCACCTTCAACGGTAGCGGTAAACTGGTTGTCAATGCCTCGCTTCACAACGGTATCAGCTGTTCCAATGACCTGAAATTCATTTCGGGAGAGTATGAGATCAACGCCGCTTACAACGGTGTAAAAGGCAAAGACAGCGTGGCGATCCTTTCTGCTACTATGAAAATTAATGCAGGCAACGACGGTATCAAGAGTGACGAAGTTGATGATACTACGAAAGCCTTCGTCTATGTGGCAGGCGGCAACATTGGAATTA
>JAZOBX010000180.1:0-6040 GCA_045596205.1 Eubacteriales bacterium
ACAGCAAGGTCATCGATATCGCCAACCAATACGGTACCATCAGTCTCCTTGCCAACCGCATTGAGTCTATTGCCACCGAAAAGGCAAAGGCCACCCTTTCGTCCTATTCCGCTATGCAGATTATTGAAACCCGCTCCAAGATCTCTCCCTTGGTGGAAGAAACCATCAAGAGCGCAGTCAACGAAGAATACTGCGTGGATATCGTGGCGGTGGTGCTGACCAACATTGATTTCTCCGACGCCTTTGAAAAAACTGTTGAAGACAAAATGATTGCCGAGCAGGAAAAGCTCAAAGCGGAATACGAAAAAGAAACCGCCATCGTCAATGCAGAAAAAGAACTGGAAGTGGCAAAACTGCAGGCCCAAGCCAAAATTGAAAAGGCAAAGGCCGATGCAGAGGCCCAGATTGAAATTGCAAGAGCAGAAGCCCAAGCGGTAAAACTGAAATCCGTGGAGGTGGCGCGCGCCCTTGGCTTTGCCATCACCGAAACAGAAGTGGCCGATGAAAAAGGCGTGGTCACTTCCGTGGAATACGAAATCGACTTTGAGGGCAAAACGGCAGAGGAGATCAAGCTCATCACCGAATATCTGAAATACATTGAGTATCTGTCCAAGTGGAACGGCGAGCTTCCCGGCGTCATGACAGGCGACTCTGCGTCTATTATGATTCCCACTTCTCCCACGCCCTAACCAAAAGCGCGGCGCTCCCAACGGAGTACCGCGCTAACTAAGTTTGCACATTTCGCAAAGCGAAGCGGCAAGTGAAGTTGTCTTCGGGGAATCCCAACGATAGTGAACTTCTCTCACAAAAGAGAGGGCATTTCGGTTTTTAGCCGAAATGCCCTCTTTCTAATAGGTGACTGCAGTATATGTTTTACGCTTCTGCTTTGGGGCTGAAGGTGATGGTGAACTGGCCTGCTTCGTTTGCAATCACTTTCACCTTTACGTTCTCAAATTGGGGAACAACGCCGTCAGGCATGCCTTCTACGGTCACGGATGCGCCTTCAACGGCGTAATTCCACTCTACTTCCTCATTTGCCAGTACATCAAGCCAGAATACTTGACCTGCCCGATAGGCTTCAAAGGTGCAGGTGTTGGAGGTCTGACTGGTTACGTTGACATATTCGGGTCTGTCATAGGAGGCGTATTGGACGATCGCCAGGTCTTCGGTGGCATCCACCTTGGCGGTGATTTTGAATACGGCAAGGTTTTCGCTGGTCTCAGAGGTGAACAAGAGGGAGATCAAGCCGCTTGCATCGGGGAGGATTTCCTCGCCTTTGTAGAAAACGGAGAAATTGTTGCCGTTGACGGTAACGGTTTGCCCCAGGGGATGCGTCACGGAAACATAAAGGCTTTCGCCCGCCAAAAGGGCGCGGTCGGGGCTGTAGACGTATTCGGTATCGTCGGCAAAGGGGAGTTCAATCACCGCGTTAATGGGAACGGGATGCTCTTCGCTTTCGCCCAATTTGTTGCCGCGTGTGATGGTGACGTAAACCGTGGTGTCGCCGCCCTTCACGTAAGAGCCGTAGCCGTAGTTGCCTTCCTCGTCAATGGCAAGGATGGTCATGGGAATATTTTCACTGAAGCCGGTGACTGCGTAGCTTTCGGATCCGTTGGAGACAACGGCAAGCATACTTACGGTGTCATAAGAAGACACGTTTACGTTGTATACGTAAGCGCAAGTGGTCCAAGGCGTTGCGGGGGTGCCGTCTTCAAAGTTGACGTATATATTCATCCAATGCATGACATCCGTGCTTTCTTTGAAGATGACGGTAGTGGTGTTGGTACTTGGGGTCACGGTAATAACGGAGGAGGTCATCAGCGTGTAGAAGGGATTGCCGTGGGACACGGTAAATTTGTAAGTGCCTTCTATCAATTCCAACACGAGAATGCCGTTTTCATCCGCTTTGTAGGGGGCGGCGTCGGGGGTGGCATTGTTTTGGTACAATGCGTAGGGAACGGGCTCGCCCAAGGTGTTGCGAGAAGTAAAAGTATAAGTGGCGGTAACGCCTATATGCGCCACGAAGGTACTGTTCTTTTCCATGTGGATGATGGTGTTCAGAGGCGCGTCAGCCAGTGCATAGCCATCAGGCACCTGCGGAATGAAGAACGTCATCGTATTGCTTGAGCCCATGTCTTTTTCTGCCACTTCCATTTTGACTATGCCGTTTTCGTCGGTGACAAAGGTGGTGAAAGGTGTCATGAAGGTAACACGCAAGCCTTCAAAGCCCTGTTCGTTCATATCCAGCAGCTTTACGGTGAAGGTGACGGTTTTGACCATTTCCAGGGTGGCTTCTTTGTTTGCAAAGACAACGTCTTCTGCATGAAAGCGGTAATCCTCGTGGGTGGAGAGAACCTCAACCATAACCGTTTCATTGTTCAGAAACATACCGCTGACACGGC
Organism: Eubacteriales bacterium; assembly: GCA_045596205.1. GTDB lineage: Bacteria > Bacillota > Clostridia > Oscillospirales > CAG-272 > UBA1740. Next base: position 2,403 of record JAZOBX010000180.1, read on the forward strand.
CGTTTTCGTCGGTGACAAGCACGCGGCTCACAGAGTCAGTGTACAGCTTCACTTCAACGCCTGCCATAGCATTGCCGAAGTCGTCGGTAACGGTCAGGGTATAGGCGGAAGCGTCAGCTACGGCGTAGTTACACTCGTCGCACGCATAGTCGTTGTTTTCGTCTTTGTGGGGGAGCATTTCAATTGCTTCGGGATGGCAGGTGCAAGCGAAGTAGTGACCTTCTTCTACGCCTGTCAGTTCGCTTTCATAGGTGTGACCGGGAGCAGGGATGGGGGTTTGCGCCACAAGCACTTCGTCACAAACAGAGCAATGCTTGCCCTCTGTGAGCCCGGGGGTGGTGCATACGGGGGCAACGGCTGCGTCAATGACTTCGGTGTGACCGCCAAGCTCGCCGTAGGACTCGCCGCACACTTCACAAACAGCTAAATCTTTGCAGGTGGCAGTACCGCCGGTGTGTTCGGTACAAGCGGTGGTGGTAGGGGTTCTGTCTTTACAACCGGTGAGCAGTCCTGCGAGAGACAGCGCAACCACTACGGTTAAAATGATGAGCGTTATTTTTTTCATGATAAAATCCTCCGTTTTGTTTTACGGTTATAGTATAAAGGATAATAAAAGAAAAAACTACCATCCAAAACAGGAAAATTGATACATATTTTCTTGCCGCTTTTTTGCCAAAAAGGATAGCAAAAAATCTTTTCTTTTCAGGAAAAACCCTCAAAAGACAACCGGTTACGCCTTTAATCGTTTCGTTTAAACGAAATTTATAGCACAAATCTATTTCGTTTAAACGAAATTGTTATTTTGCGCAGAAGAAAAGGAGAGCAAATTTGCGGGTATTTTTCAGCAGATGAACCCATACATTCCCCACTTGACAACGGCAAAGGATTCGTGTATGATGATATATATCAAAACGGCATATATGATAGTGTATATTAAAGTAAGGAAGAAGACCTATGCGAATATTGGGAAAAACAGACCTTTTGGTCAGCGAAGTCGGTCTGGGCGCAGACTGCTTTGGGACGGTCATAGAAGAAAAAGAAGCCTTTCGCATTTTGGATGCCTATGTGGAAATAGGCGGCAACTGGATTGACACCGCCGCTGTGTACGGCAGATGGAAGAAGGGGGCGGAAAACGCCAGCGAACGGCTGCTGGGCAAATGGAAGGCCCAGCGAAAAAATAGTGTGATTATCGCCACAAAAGGCGGTCACTACGATACCACACTCCCGGAGAGAATTATGCGGCTGGGCAGAGAAGAGGTACTGTCCGACCTGTCGGACAGCTTGCTTGCCCTCAGAGCCGAGGTGCTGGATTTCTATTTTCTCCACCGCGACGATCCAAGCCGCCCTGTGGCAGAGATTGTGGACATGATGGAGGACTTTGTGAAAAGGGGATATATTCGCTACTACGGCGCTTCCAACTTTTCCGCAGACCGTCTCCGAGAGGCGGAAGCCTACGCCAAGTCCAAGGGGATGCAGGGATTCTCTGCAGTGTCTAACCAGTATAGCGCCTTAAAGGTCAACGAGGGGCAAAACACCAATTCTGACCCTACTCTGGTCATCACGGGCGAGGCAGAGCTGTCTTACCACAAAGAGAGCCAAATGCCCCTGCTCCCTTACCAGTCCACCGCTCGCGGTTACTTTTCCAAACGACAAAAAGGGGAAATTCCCGACGCCCTTCGCCGCGCCTACGACAATCCCCAAAACGATGCCCTCTATGAGACGCTTTTAGCAGAGAGCAAAGCAAAAGGCATCAGTATGCAAGCCGCTACCCTCCTTGCCACCGCTACCGCCCCTTTCCCCGTCTTCCCCCTTACCGGCGTAAAACGGGCAGAAGACCTGCGGGACGTGGAGCAGGCCATGCGGTATCTTGGCTAAAATTTCAATTCCGAAAAAACTCCGAGCTGTCTCGCTTGCGAGACATCTTCACTTTGGGCGAAGCCCAAATCTAAACGACTCGCAAATTACATTTGCGGGTTTCTTCACTGTTCACTTTCTCTTTGCCCGAGATCCTCCCCTACGATGAATGCAATCACATCCTTATAAGAATCCTCGTATTTTTATATAGATATGTTTAGAGTGAAGAACCCCAAGCAAAACGAAGTTTGCTTGGGGCGTTTAGATATTTCGCACGAGTGCGAAATCGTGAAGAATCTCCCTTTTGCCTATGGCAAAAAGGAGATGTTAAGAATTTCGCCGTGAGCGAAATGTAAAGAGGTAAGAGAGCATAGATAAGCGAAAAAGATAGTTGATGGCATACACCTCATCCGCCTCGTTCCTCGGCACCTTCCCCAGTGGGGGAAGGTGGATTTTGCGAAGCAAAAGACGGATGAGGTGTTGTCTGAAAGAATATATTTATGATTTCCCAAGTATGTTACTCACCAAACAGCAAAACCCCGATGGACTTTGCGGTCTGTCGGGGTTTCATTATGGTATTCTGCATTCTATTTTTCTTTATTTTCGTGCAGAAAAAAGGCAGATTGAATGAATGTAAAAGGTTATTCAAAAAGGATGATTTCACAAGGCTTGCCGATTTTTTCAGCATATTTAATAACTGATAATGTTCCCTTTGAACTGCCGTCCCAAAACGCAAGGACTTTGTCTGCGTATTCTACGATTTTTTTGTTTCTGACAATCGGCGCTGCACGACCGTAAGTATGATATTCAGGCAGAAACACAGTAAGCTTTAATCCGTTCTTTTGGGCATATTCAGCAGCACAGGAATCTACGCCTACAGCACCGCCTGAAACAATTTCTTCGCAATCTGACAGATACTTTCTCAAATCCGCTACGGTAATACTTCTTGATCCAACAACTGCAATTTTCATAAATTCATCTCCATACAAATATTTAGTATACTTAAATTAAGTATACTAACCACATTATAGCACAAAATAATCTTAAAATATACTTAAAATAAGATTTTTTTTGGAGAATTTTATGAGAAATAAAAATAATAAACATCTTGGCATAGAAATTGATCCGGAACTCCATTATAAACTACATTATATATCCAAATACTACGGTCGTTCTGCCAATGGAGAAATACTGTATTTGATCAGACAAGAGATAAAGGCTTTTGAAAAGAATGAAGGGGAAATCGTCATTCCCAAAACACCCAAAGCAGATTGATCTTTTAAGAAAAAACGCAACGATGTAAAGGACTGCGTCATAGCATTCACAGAACGTTATGTGTAATGATAACAAAAAAACCAAGGTCAAATCAAATGATTGATCTTGGTTTTTTATTGCTTTTCTATGGATGTCTGTCAAAAGACAGCCACCGTTTTTTTATTTATTTGCGGGCATGGGGTATTTTTGCAATGCCACGGTAACGGCAACAATGCCGGCAAGGGACACCGCAGTCAGAATCAGCGTCAGCCAGGACAGATAGAGGCAGATTGCCCAAACGGAAATGCCAAGCAACAGCCACAGCGCATGGAACAGACCGTGGAGCACAATCAGATTCTTAGGCAAAATGCCTTTGGCATGGAGATAGAAGGCGGACTGCAGACCCGATGCGCTCTTTTCCAAGGCTTTGCGTTTGCGTTTGTCACCGTGCAGGGCAAAGGTGAGAGCGTCTTCCATTCTGGCTTTGGCTACGGCAGATTGGAATACCACGTATACGAACAGTATCACGA
>JAZOBX010000181.1:0-1660 GCA_045596205.1 Eubacteriales bacterium
GAATAGGCGTAGAAGCTGTAGCTGAACACTCTGCCGTCCAGCAAAGTCACCTTCATTTCGGTGACTTTTGCCTGCTCGTTTGTCAGCAGAGCTTCCACCTGACTCTGCGACAGATCGTCGCTGACCTTCCCGATATAACGGGTGCTGTACACAGCCGTCATCATGCGGCGGAAATAATGGACGCCCATAAAGTCCACGCGGTCGCGGCCTGTGTGGCCGTTATCGTAAAAGAGCTGGTCCAGATTCACACCGCCGATCAGCTTGGTCACTCTGCTGTCGCTGTCGCTGATATATTCCACCGCCACGCCGGGCTTTGCCACCGTGGAAACGGGGGCAATATAGGGCGCTTCGGTCTGGGGCTTCCCTTCCACGTACATCACGTAAAGCCGCTCTACCAAAGAGGTTTCGCCCTTGCTTTCGTATTTGTAGGCAGGGTCAAGAGACAGCCAGAAGCTGTGATGCTTTTTGTAGTCGGTAAAGTTGGTGATAAACTCAATTTGTCGAATGTCGCTGGTGTACATCAGCAGCAGATTGCTGCGGGCAAAGCGGGTGAGAAAATCCCAGTCAAGGAACGCCAAGCGACTTTCCTCTACCTTTACCACAATGCCGTAAAGGTCCGTTGCCACATAACGGTAGCCGTCCTTGGGCTCGCTGATATAGAAGCTGTAATCCATGCGGAAATCACAGCTCATGGAGGACACCTCCCCGGGCGCGCTTTCCTCTGCCTTGGTATTATAGGTGAGAGAATAATCCAGCCGTCTGGCAAAAAGACCGTAGGTCTTCATAACTGCGGGAGACAGGCCCACCGCCACCGTTTCGGTGCCCTTCAGATCGGCAAAGATTTCCAGCACCTGTTGCGCCGCGCCCGAGTCAATGGCGTAGGAGGTCAGCGACGCAGGCCCTGTGATCTGGTAAATACTGTCTGCCAGATAGGGGTCTTTTTTACCCGTGCCGTAATAGTAAAAGGAGAAAGACAGGTCCTCTTCATAGGAAAGCACCGCCGAAAGGCTCACCTGCTCCTGCCCGAAGAAGCAAAGGTCGCGGGCAAAGGAAATCTCACTTTCCAGCCCGTCTGCCTTCTTGCCCAAAAGAAAACGGGAGAGGGCGGCGGTAAAGCCGTCGGCGCTTTCCGTGTTTACGGTAAGGGTAGCGGAAACCGACTTCGTCGCATCCTCCTGATAGTAGGAGAAAAAGACCGTATCCCCTTGGGCAATCTGCCCCGTCACGGGGAACAGACCTCGTCTGACCCCCTCAATTTTCACTTTGAGGGAGGGGGTATAGGTCATATTCAGGGCAATTTGGCACTCGCCCGTGGGTTTTCCCACGAACTCCGCTTTCTGGGTTTGGGAAAGGGTATCTCCCATAAGAGAGAGAATGCCCTCACGCAAAATGCCGTCTTCGGTTTTGAAGCTCACGCGCAGCAAAGCACCGTCTGCGACCAAATCGTCCGACCACGCGGTATAGGGGGCGTTGAGTACGCTATGGATGTTTGTGACGATATAGCGGGCGGCGGTGCCGTCCAGAGCCGTGGCGAGAGACAGGGTGGGCAGAAGGATATGCTCTTCCCCTGCCACCCGAGAAAGCAGGGCGAAGTTTAGGGGATTGCTTTGATCATCTGTCACAAGATGGCGTGTCCACTCACCCTCTCCGTCTATATAAT
>JAZOBX010000182.1:0-4538 GCA_045596205.1 Eubacteriales bacterium
CGAGGAAAACCTGCCTTTGTGTTTTGAAAAATGAAAAATTTGCTTTTGGGGATTATTCGAGGTTGAGTTTCTTTTTCATGACGGATTCGGTGATTGCCCAGAGGGCAACGGTGAAGGCAACGGAGAGGAGAATGCTGCTCCAGGCGATGATATGGATGGCGGGCATGGGGTGGTTGATCGTCCATTCTGCCAAAAGATCTCCGATGCCGGAGGTGGCAACAATCATCATAGCCATGGTGATGAAGGTGCCAAGGAGCTGGGTGATCATATAGTAGACGAAATAGGCGGCAACCGACATGAGGATGCGGTTTTTCTTGGCGGTTTGGCCCAAGGTGATACAAGCATAGTACACAAGCATCTGGGAGGGGACTGCCAAAAGAAGCAAGATCAGAAGCTCAAGGGCGAAGAAAATAAAGTTACCTACGCCGCAGACGGTGACGAGGTCACCCAGACTACTGAAAGTCCAGCGGAGGGCGTCAAGGAGCGATTCTCCCGAAAAAGCGATGATCAAAGCAAAGATCACTACCAAGGTGCAGAGGGCTTGAGCAATCGAGGCAACCAAGAGCTTGACGAAAATGTGTTGCCTTTGGGTGACGGGGAGAGTGAAGGTCAGATAGCCTTCGGCAGAATACATATTCTTATAGAAGCGGACAACGGAGATGACCGTTGCCAAAATAAGCAAAGCAAAGCAGGAAATGACGAACATGATGACGGAAGAGCCAATGGCGATATCGGTCAGCACGTTGCCGTTTTCAAAAAGTTGGAAAACTCTCGTCATAATGCCGAATACCAGCACAATAGGCAGAAGAATGCCGAGAGTGCGGTAATAGTAGATTGTTTCGTGTTTAAGCAATTTCTTTACCATCTGAATACCTCCCGAAACAACGCATCAACGCTCATTCCCTTCTCTTCACGGATTTCGTCTACGGTTTTGTGGAGAACGATCTGCCCGCGGTCGATGAAAATGGCTTCGTCCAAAATAGGCTCAATGTCTGCAATAATGTGGGTAGAAATGAGTACGGAGGCGCTGGGGTTATAGTTGTTGATAATGGTGGAGATCACGTAGTCTCTAGTGGCGGGGTCAACGGCGGCAATGGGCTCATCTAACACGTAGAGGAGGGCGTTGCGGCTCATGACCAGAATCAGGCAGACTTTTTCCTTGTTGCCTTTAGACAGATTCTTCAGCCGCATGGTTTTGGGCACGCCCAGGCGGTCAAGCATTTCAAAAGCCAAGGCGGGGCGAAAATCTTCATAGAAATCGCTGAACAATTTGACGATTTGCTCGGCGGTCATCCAGCCCGGCAGAAAGCTATTATCGGGCAGATAGGATACGATTTTTTTAGTTTCCACGCCGGGCGCTTTGCCGTCTATGAGGACACTGCCAGCGGTGGGGGTAAGCAGACCGTTGATGAGCTTGATCAGGGTGGTTTTGCCAGAACCGTTAGGGCCTAAAACGCCGATAATTTTGCCGCTTTCCACGGTTAAATTCAGGTGGTTTAAGGCAAGCACGTTGGCATATTGTTTGGTGAGGTCTTTGACTTCTAAAAGTACGCTCATACCATACCTCCTTGTTTGGTTACGTATTGAAAAATTACTTCGGGTGAGCAACCCAGTTGTTTCATGGACCGGAGATAATCCTCCGTTTTTTGGGCACGAAGGGTGTTTACCTGCGCTTTTGCGGCTTCCACGTTTTCGCTTACATACCAGCCTGAGCAACGCACGGAATGGATCACACCAAGGCGCTCCAGTTCTTCAAAGGATTTTTGCACGGTATTGGGATTGACACCCGCATGAAGTGCGACTTCTCGCACAGAAAGCAGTTTTTCGCCCACAGAAAATACGCCGTTTGCAATGGCTACGCAAATCTGCTCGCAGATCTGGGGGCAAATAGGACGGGATTTGTCCAATGTCCAATTCATGTTTGCACCTCGTTTTGTATTAGTGTACTATTATTATAGTACAGTTTGGGAAATTTGTCAAGTGTTTTTTTTGAAAAAGTTTTTTGAAAGTGATATCATGATATCATGGTATCAAATGATACAAGCGAGTTAGAAGTGTTTATCTCTGTTATGTTGGTGGAGATTTTGAACATTGTGTAGTACATTGTTTTGAGGAAACACCTCATCCACCACTTCGTGGTCCCCCTTCCCCCACTGGGGAAGGCATAGGTTGGTGAATGGTTTTTGCATTAAGCGCAGACGGGGGCATATTTGTTGGTAAAAAAGAGTGAATACAGAAAAAGGCAGGCGCGAGGCCTGCCTTTTTGTGTATCAGAGAGGATAGACTGTATCAGAGAGAGGATAAGACGGCGGAGACGAGGTAGTCGATGTTGGTGGGGTCGCAGGCGGTGTCGCGGCGAGTGTGGATTTTGCCTGTTGCATAGCCCACGACTGGGTATTTATGGCAAGCCACAACCGCAACGCTTGTTTCAAAGTTCTTTTGGTCGGAGTTGCAGGAGGCTTGCTTTGAAGAATAAAACACGGCGGTTTTCTCTTCCCTTTTGGAGAGTACTTCTCTTATGGCGATAAAATGGGGATTTTGCGCGGCTTTGGGTTTGGCAACAAAGAGAATATTTTCACCGTCTCCTACGCAGTCAAAGTTGACCACGAGGGTGTCGCTGATTTGGGCTTTATAGGCTTTGGAAAAGGCTTTTGAGCCTTTCAGCCCCTTTTCTTCGTTATCAAAGAGGATACAGGCAACGCCTTTTTCGGCGAGTGTGGGCGCCAGCTTTGTGGCAAGGGTAAGGACGGTTGCCACGCCTGAGGTGTTGTCGTTGGCGTTGTGGGGGTTGACGAAAGTGCGGGTGAGCAGATAAAAACTACCAAGATACAGGACAAGGTAGAGGGGGATAAGCACATCCCGAGAGCCTGCCAAAGCGGCAAGACCGTAACTGACGGCAAGTGCCACAAGGGCGAGGAGGATGGGATAGGAGAAATGGTAAAGCAAAGACAGGACTTTGTTATGGGGCATCATCAAATTGGGAAAAAGAGAGGATGCGGGAGTATCGTAGTGGGCAGTGAGAATGACTTTGGCGGTGAGGGGGTCGCCAATGATGATATTTTGGTTTTTATCCAGTTCTTCTACCTTTGCGCCTATCCCCTGCTCTTTGCAATGCTCCAGCACAAAAGACTGAAATGCCTGCTTTTGCGCATCGGTGCGCCGAATGGGGAATTTTTCCAAGAGAGTTTGTAAAATGTTCATGGTGGATTACCTCTATAAATAAAAATCACTCTTAATGACAAAATCAGATATACGGTGGGTCAAGACTCCAAAAGGTCTCAAAATGGTCGAAAAATGGGGATTATAATACCTTAAAGTCTCAAATTCCCAAGAAAAAGAATCCATTATATTTGGTTACTGCTTTTTCGAGCCATGTAAGTAAAGCTTCAAATTCTTGAGGCCTATCATTTTTTATTTGCTCCATAATTATGTATGTCTGCTCTTTTGTGTAGTAATTGACACCGAAAGGGTCAAGTTTTTGCATTCCATCAGGAGAATCAGGAGCCTTCAAATAATCGCCGTACTTTTCAAAGAAATCCCTATCGCTATCAATGTGAACAAGCAAAGAATCCTTTTCCCAAAAAGAATATCCTTTTTTTAGTAACTTCCTTATATTCCACTCTTTTTTACAATACTGAAATTCAAAATAAGCAGTACCCTGCTTTTCCGCACATGGTATAAACATAATTACCTCCTTGCCAGACAAACGGCACTCTCGGCGTGGGTCAAGACTTCAAAAGTTATATTTTCATGCCAAAAATGGTGGTGAAAACTCCAAAAGGTATATTTATTATCAACCTTCATACAGTATTCGCTTCTTGCCGTCCTCGTCTATCGCATGTATAAAGCAATCGTAAAAACGATCTGTCAGATAATCCTCTTCCCAATAATTGTAGTAAAGGATAATTTTGAATATATTTTTACCTTTTATTGCGAGCTCCGCGCAGTTGGGCTTTTCAATATGTAAAGGCTTTAATCCATCAATCGTGGTATCACATACGATTATTTTTTTACCACAGTCCCTACATTTGCACATAACGGAGATTTGCTTGTTGTTTTTTACTAACCAAGGTCTAAAGAGTCCTTTTGTCTGCTTTCCTGTATGTAATACATAAAAATACTCGTTTCCACAATCGCAAACAAGGGATGCTTCCATTGCCACCTTGTCCACCTCTTTTAGTATTTTCAGATTGTTGATAATCCTTAGCCTACTCATTAAATATACTCCTGTTTTGTTATGTTAATCTCCTTTTAGTTCGCTCCGCTCACGCGATATGCACCTGCGGTGCGCGATATTGGTTGCAGTGCAAACAGCGATATTGACAAGCGTTGCTTGTCAGCGATATATTCGTAAAACGAAACATATTTCGTTTTACGAATACGGTGGAAAGTAAATGGGAAAGGAGCTATCGCAAACGCAAATTTGCGACAGCTCCTTGGGACAAACGGAGTCGGCGCCAAAGTATGCGCCTTTTCGATAGCCCGAATTACAGAGCGATGATGTAATACACGGTACCTGCGACAACGCCAACCAGCAT
>JAZOBX010000183.1:0-4637 GCA_045596205.1 Eubacteriales bacterium
GGAACAGCTCTCCCGCCTCACAGGCAGAGCCGATGATCAGCCCTTCTCTGTGCTTTTCGATCTGTGTACGGGGAATGCGTGGATTACGGCGATAGTATTTGAGATAGCTGTCGGAAATCAGACGGTAGAGATTCTTCAGTCCCGTTAAGTTGCGGGCGAAGATAATCATATGGTAAGTGGGGAGCTTCAGCGGGTCTGCCTTGCTGCTCATGGCTTCGCTGAGGGCGCGGAAATCGTGAATCCCTTCGTCGCGGAGCCGCTGTTGCATACGGAAAAATACAAGGGCAAGCACGGCGGCATCGTCGCTGGCTCTATGGTGATGAAAATCGCCCAGACCGTAGTGGTTAACGATAATGTCCAGCTTGTGTCGGTTTAGTTCCGGGTTGACGTAGCGGGACAGAGAGAAGGTGTCAAGATAGGTGGGCGTAAAGGGGATAGAAAGGGCTTCTGCCGCCGCACGGACAAAGCCCACGTCAAAGTTGGCGTTGTGGGCAATGAGTAACCGCTCGCCTACGAATTCCAAAAATTCGGGCAAAGCTTTATCAATGGTGGGCGCGTCTGCCACCATTTCGTTGGTAATAGAGGTAAGCTTGGTGATTTCTTCGCTGATTTTCACCCCGGGATTGACGAAGGTCTGGTAGGTTTCTATCACCTCGCCTGCTTTGATCTTCACCGCGCCGATTTCAATGATTCTGTCGTGCTTGGCACTAAGACCCGTGGTTTCCAGGTCAAAGACGATCATTTCATCGTCAAAGGAAGGCACCAGACTGCCGTATACCGCACGGGCGGTATCGTTGACAAAATACGCCTCAATACCGTATAGAATTTTGACGGGGGATTTCATCTTCCGCTTCATTTTGAGAATTTCGGGGAAGGCTTGCACGTTACCGTGGTCGGTAATGGCAATGGCTTTATGCCCCCATCTGGCGGCGGTGGACAGCAGTTCATCGGGGCGGATGAGGGCATCCATGGCGCTCATAGTGGTGTGTAGATGAAGCTCTACGCGCTTTTCCCCTGCTTCGTCCTGCCGCTCCTTGCGGTCGATCTCCGCAATGGCGCGGGGCTGGAAGGTCAGCTCCCCATCAAAGCGGTCAACGACGATTTTGCCCGATACGGCGATATGCTTGCCTGCGGCAAGGCTCTTGTACCAGGAGACCGCATCTATTTCCCCGTGGGATTTGAGGAAAATGGCAGAGGCACCGTCAGAGATACCGACGGTAACGGTCAGGCGGTCGCCTGCGCGGTTTTCTTTGGTTGCCACCGAAAAGACCGTGCCCAAAATCACAGCGTTGGTCTTGGTGGATTTGATTTGTCCCAAGGGGGTAGGCTCGGAGATGGTAAAGGGATCCCCCATAATCACCTCCGGACTGCTCGTATCATATACGAAGCTACCGCAGGCATAGGTGGTGCTGTCCAGCATCTCAAAGCGGTTGATATCTTCCGTAAGCCCACTGATGCGAGGCAGTTTTGCCTCTTCGGGCACAGGCACGCCGCCGTCTGCAATGGCGCTTTGGGCTTGGCGGTAGCTTATCATGGCCTGGCGATCGTATTCTTCCTCCAGCTTCCGCTTGGCTTCCTGGCGCTGCTCGGTTTTTTCTCTGGCATCATACGCCTCTTTGACCACCACCTGACGGCGGACACCAAAGCGGCTGAAAATGATGTTGGAGAGAATGGTTTCCGTACCTGTATTCTGCACGATACCGACGCCGTCTGCCAGAAAGGGGATTTCCGCCAGAATCGTTTCTCCCTCTTCTCTGTAGCGGGCGTGGTCAAAAAAACCGTGGGTTGCCGCCCCCACGCGGACGGCTTCGTCCACGATATCGGGCATGACCTCAACGGAGAACATTTCGGGGGGGAAATGGGGGAGAATGCGGAAGGATAGGGCGTTATAGAACTGTCGGCACTCTTCTTCTACCGCCCATAGGGTGCGGTAGTTGATGGGCTCGGAAAAGTCCATATGTACTTCCACGCGAAAGGGCTCCAAGGTGCGCATGACCTTGACCGCGCCGCCTTTTTGCAGAAGCATCCGTTTATCGGAGGAGGAGGGCTCGTAGCGTTTGAATATATCAAAAAAGCGTTTTACATCATCCATTTTGGCTCTCCTTCTTCATGTTTTTCAGTTCATCTATGAGAATGTCAATGATTTGGCTTGTGGGATATTTTGCCACTATCTCTCCCCGCCTGAACAAGAGGGCTTCGTCTACGCCCCCCGCGATACCGATATGGGCTTCGCGGGCTTCCCCCGGGCCGTTGACGGCACAGCCCATCAGGGCAACCTTGACAGGTAAGTCGCGGAGGCCTTCCCTCTCTACCCTCTCTTCAAACTGACGGCAAAGGTCAAAGAGGGCAATTTTGGTTCTGCCGCAGGTGGGGCAGGACACGATATCCATTTGGGGCTTGCCCAGCCCGAGCGCGTGGAGAATGTCGCGGGCGGCTTTTACTTCTTCCACGGGGTCGGCGGTCAGCGACACGCGAATGGTGTCACCAATGCCTTCTGCCAGAAGGGCGCCGATGCCAACCGCACCTTTTACCGTTCCCTGCCCAAGTCCGCCTGCCTCGGTGACGCCAAGGTGGAGGGCGTAGGGACACATATCTGCCAAAAGACGGTTGGTTTGGATCATAGACCAGACATCGGAGGATTTTACGGATATGACGATGTCTTCAAAATCCAGAGCTTCCAAAATGCGCACGTGGCGCATGGCGCTTTCTGCCAGGGCCTCGGGGGTGGGGCCGCCGTATGCTTCAAGCAGAGATTTTTCAAGAGAGCCTGAGTTGACGCCGATACGGATAGGAATGCCGTGACGTTGGCAGGCGCGCACCACCTGCTCTGTTTTTTCGCGGCTACCGATATTCCCGGGATTAATGCGGATCTTGTCCGCACCTGCGGCGATGGCTTCAAGGGCAATTTTATAGTCAAAGTGAATATCCGCCACAAGGGGAACGCCCACGCCTGCTTGCTTCAAATAAGCAAAAACGGGCGCTGCCTTTGTGTCAGGCACCGCCAAACGGACGATATCACAGCCTGCCCTCTCCAAGGCTTGCACCTGAGAAAGTGTGGCTTCAAAATCATGGGCAGAAATGTTGGTCATAGACTGCACCGTGATGGGGGCGTCTCCCCCCACCACGACTTTACCAACAGAGACAGGTCTTGCCTGTCTGCGCTTGGGTGTATTTTGCATGGGAACATCCTTTCCTGTTTTAGCAGGGTTTTAGACAAACAGCTTGCCAATGTCCTGGAAGGTAACGAAAATCATCAGCGAGAAGAGAAGCAAAAGTCCTACCGCATCAATGATAGCACCGACCTTGGCGGGTACTTTTTTGCCCGTTACCATTTCAATGAGGATAAAGAACAGGTGTCCGCCGTCCAATGCGGGGAACGGCAGAAGGTTAAAGAGACCTAAGTTGATGCTGATGACAACGGTAATCATCGCCAGACTGTACAGGCCGTTTTTGGCGGCGTCGGAAATGGCGCCTGCCACCCCTACGGGACCTGACATGGCATCCATCGAATATTTGCCTGTGAACAGGTCAAACATGGATTCCCAAATCATGCCTACCACGTAGACGGATTTATAAAAGGCGTGCTTGGCAACGGTGCCGACGGTCTTTTTCTCGGCGCGGACACGGAAGTCGGCTTCCCCCATGGTGATACCGCTTTCTTCCATGGTGGAAAAGGTGACGGTAAGGGTGAAGGTCTCTTCCCCGCGTTTGACGGTCAGCTCCACGGGTTTGTCACCGTCGTGCATAATGCGGTAGAACAGCTGTTCTGCGATATGGACTTTTTTGCCGTTGACCGCAACAATTTCATCCCCGACTGCCAGACCTTGGGATTGGCTGGAGGCTATGGGATTGGTTTCGGTGGTATCAAAAGCACCGACGGTGGTGCCGCCAATGGGGGTGGACACCGCCAGAATTGCCATAATCAAAAAGCCGAAGAGCAAATTCATGGAAGCGCCTGCGGCATTGACGATAAAGCGTTGCCAGGCGGGTTTGTTGGCAAGAGAGCGGGAGGGATCAAATTCTGCGCCGTCGGGCAGGGTTTCGGGGCGGGGACGGTTGTCGTCCTCGTCGGGATTTTCGCCCAGCATACTGACGAATCCCCCGATGGGGAACATACGCAGCGAATAGACGATTCCTGTTTTTTTGGAGGTGTACCATACCAGTTTTGGCCCCATTCCGATGGCGAACTCATGGATATGCACGCCGCACAGACGGGCGGTGATATAATGGCCAAATTCATGAATGAGAATCAGGAATCCGAAAACCAGAATGGCGATGAGAATATACAGCAAGGTTAGGTTCTCCTCTTATAAAATGGTTTGTGCATAGTCACGCGCTTTCTTTGCGCATGAGAGAATATCTTCAAGCGATACTGCCCTTGCCGCCTCTTTTTCTATATAGGAAACGGCTTTGATGACAGCATCGGAAATTTGACAAAATGAGATTTTTTCCTTCAGAAAAGCGGCTACCGCCACTTCATTTGCGCTGTTGAGACAAGCAGGCACACCGCCGCCCAGGGAAATGGCGTGTTTTGCCAAAGGCAGAAGGGGAAATGCTTCCTCGTCGGGCTTGGCGAAGGTCAGCTTGCCCACTTTCGCCAAATCCAGAAAACTGCCCTCTCCCATAACTCTTTCGGG
>JAZOBX010000184.1:0-16021 GCA_045596205.1 Eubacteriales bacterium
GACTTCGTTATAGTATGTGTAATATCCATATTGCGGAATCTTATACCAGAAACTCAGCTGTGCACCGTTGTTCATTGCGGTGAAATTGAATTCGGGAGTTATAAGGGTGTCCTCACCTGAGTAGTAATCAGTAAAATACAATCCTCTGCCTGTGTTTCCTGTTGTGTAAGACTCCCATGTACCATCGGTTTGTGCCCAGCACGAAGGAATTCCTGATGTGATTCCTTCAAACTCTTCCTCAAAGCTGTCATCTGTCGTGACAACTTCGGCAGCACAAGCCGTGCGGAAGGTGATTTCAGCACAGGTAATGCCGTTGTTTTTCAATGCAGGCAAAATTCTATCTACATCAGACAATTCCTTAATCACAACCACAGGAATAAATTTTTCCATGGGAATCCCTATCCTTTCTTACAGTAAATCCTTTGTTTCGATATGATCCATATCGGTAAATTCCTGATTTTCGCCGCACATAGCCCAAATGAAGGAGTACGCACGGGTGCCGACGCCGGAATGAATCGACCAAGAGGGAGAGATGACCGCTTCTTCATTGTGCATGATGATATGACGGGTCTGGGTGGGCTCGCCCATCATGTGGAACACAACGTCGTTTTCGCCCATATCCAGATACAGATACACTTCCATGCGTCTGTCATGGGTGTGGCAAGGCATGGTGTTCCAGTTAGAACCGGGCTCCAGTTGGGTCAGACCCATTGCCAGCTGGCAGGATTGCATCACTTCGGGATGAATGTATTGGTTGATGACACGCTTGTTGCATTCTTCAACAGAGCCGCAAGGCACTTTCTTTGCCTTGGTGATGTCGATCTTGCGGATGGGATAGGTGGTGTGAGCAGGGCAGGAAGATACGTAGAATTTTGCAGGGCATTCGGGATCAACGCTGCGGAAGGTGATTTCCTTGTTGCCCATACCGATGTAGATACCGTCTCTGGGATTCATTTCGTATTCCACACCGTCAACGGTGATAATGCCTTTACCGCCGATGTTGATACAACCCATTTCGCGGCGCTGCAGGAAATAGTCAGCCGCCAGCTCTTTGCCTGCTTCCAGCTTCAGGGTCTGGAATACGGGCATCAGACCTGCGGTGATGATGCGGTCGATGTGGCTGTATACCATACGGGTGTTGTCCTTGGTAAACAGGTTCTTGATGTGGAATTCTTCTCTGAGGCGCTCTGTATCGTAGTAGCGTACGTCTTTTGCGTTAGCGGCTTGTCTGACTTCCATGGTTTCTTTCTCCTCCATTACGTAAGTGCCCCACGCCTCAATCTGCGCCAGAGCGGCCCAGGAGAGAGGGTAGGATATTTGTTTAAAATTAAATAATTCAATAAATTCGGTCACCTTTTTTTCAAAGGTGAGTGCCTGCCCGTCGGCAGTTTTTTCAAAGTGGGCAGTTTCCACCGTGCCGTCGGAAAACAGCACGTCAATGGATTTCCAATAGGTATCGTGAGGGAAATCCGCTCTGAGATAAAACACGATCTTGTCCAGCTCCACAGGCGCACCAAAGGACAAACGGTAAATCAGGTCCTCTCTGGCGCCGCCCGCCCAGGAATGGTAGGGATAGTCGCCGTGGCCTTCGTTGTGACACACGCCGTCAATGGCGTTTCTTTCAAAGAAGCAAGGGTCTTCTCTGGTCACGAAGTTGGCGTCTGCATGAGGATAGAGCTTAGCTGTGCCGTGACGGTCGTGGGGATTAAAACCAACGTTGCGGTAGCCGTAGGCTTCCTCTTCCGTGGCTTCTCTTACGCGCACCGCGTGGCAGTCTCCGCCAAATGCAGCAGGGGCGTATCCTGCTTTGCGCTCTCTGTCAAAGGGGATTTCATAGATGAAATCGCCGTTTGGCACGAACACCAGACTTTCTCCTAAGGTCTCGTCCAGCTGTACCCAGATAAAGGGCATATCGTCAGTGGATATACGGTAGTAGTCGCCTGCTTTGAATTCTCCCGCATAGACTTCGTCAATGGCAGTCCCTTCGGCAGAAAATAAAACAGACTGATTGATGTCAAGCAGTTTTACTTTAACCATAATACACTCCTTTCACTTTAACATCATACCATAAATAAATCATAATAACAAGTGCCTACAGGAAAATTCACCCAAAATAAATCACCAAAAATAAAAGAAATTTTTGAGCAAAATGAATTATTTGCCCAAAAGCGGGGAATCCTATGGCATCAAACCGTGAAAGGAAAAGAAAAATGAAAACCAAAACCAAACTACATAATGAGACTCTGTTGCTCACATTTCTCCTGTTTGTCTCTGCGCTCACCGCCATTTTGCTCTTTTTACCAATAGATGGAGAGGAGCAAATCTACGATGACACCTTCCGTGTCCATATTTTAGCCGCCTCGGACAAGCCCGACGACCAAAAGGTAAAATATCGGCTCCGCGATGAGCTGATGCCCACCGTCTGCGCCCTTGTGGCAGATTGTAAAACCTCGGAGGAAACGGAAGCAGTTCTTTTGCAAAACATAGAAACGATTGAAGAAACTGCGAGTCGCATCTTGGAAAAACATGGAATTGGAGAGGGGGTTCGGGCAGAAATCGGGCAATTTCGTTATGATAGACGGATTTTAGATGGCAAAGTTTATCCCGCAGGTACCTATTCCTCCCTCCGCGTGGTCATCGGAGAGGGGCAGGGGCAAAACTGGTGGAGTGTGCTGTATCCCTCCACCGCTCTCTATATCAGCTCCGACGCACCCGCCCAAAGTCTCTATGGGCCAAATGAGCCCGTTTCGCCGGAAAACATCTCCTTCCGCTTTCGCAGTTTAGAGTGGCTCTCCTCTGTTTTTTCTTCTGAAAACATCAAGTGAAGCGATTTGCCACAAAAAATGATCCCTTCCTGTTCTTTCTACTTGACAGAAAGGGATTTTTTGATTATAATGGATAAAAAGACAAGAAAGGAGCAGGTATGGCTGAAAAAACAGGCGTAAAAATCATCGCCACCAACCGAAAAGCCCGCCACGATTATTTTGTGGAAGACACCTACGAAGCAGGCATTGAGCTGTTTGGCACGGAAGTCAAATCCCTTCGCGCCGGCACCGTCAATCTGAAAGACGCCTACTGTACCGTTCGTGACGGCGAACTGTTTGCCCTTGGCATTCACATCAGCCCCTACGAAAAAGGGAATATCTTTAACCGCGATCCCCTGCGTGAACGTAGACTGCTCATGCACAAACGGGAGATTCTCAAGCTTATGGCGCTGACCCAGCGAGACGGATATACCCTCATTCCTCTTTCCCTTTATTTCTCTCATAGCAGAGTAAAAGTGGAAGTGGGCATTTGCAAAGGGAAAAAACTCTACGACAAACGAGACAGCGACGCCAAGCGCAGTGCGGAGCGTGAAATGGAGCGCTATTCCAAGCAAAAATAAAAAAGGCGCTTTCGTATTTATAGCGATCACCTGAATCTGCCGCGGCAGATTCGGCCATTTAAGCAAAAGAAGGTATAGAGCTTAGCTTTATACCTTCTTTTCACATGTATGCAGTTTTTAGCATTTTTTTGACAGTCTCTATTCTTTTTGTTTTCATGGGGGTTTTTGGAAAATGTAAAGAATTTGCTTCCTTTTTATTTATAAAAGGTCTGCCAAAACAAACATTGCCTCTGCATTAAGTTGCCCGTCCTGGCGCAGGGTGCGGAAGAGACAAACGTCCCCTTCTTCTTTTTTATACACGCGAATGCTTTCCCCCATAGGCGCTTCCTGGGCAAAGCGAATCGTCAGGTGTTTTACCCACTTTTTGTCCATGTTTACATATCCGAGCAACACATCCGCATAGCGGGTATTGTTCATGTGGCGGTTCATGTCGCACACGTGGTAGCCCACGTGAAAATCACCGCAATATACCATCTCGTCGGTGGACTTGGGAAGGGTCATGCGCTCGTCAACGGGCGTCTCAAAATCCGGCTCGTAGGTGAAGTTTGCGTGGTAATGCTCGGCAGTCAGCAGCTTTCGGGAGGGAATGTCCAAAAGGCCCATAGTGGCATGGGCGCGCGCCACTTCCTTGCCGTCTTTTTCAATGGTAAAGCATCTTTGGAACAAAAGCCGTCTGTTGCCAGCGCCCCAGGTTTTGGCTTGGATTTTTTCATAGGAATGAAGGGGTGCATGGACGTCCATGCTGAAACGGGAGAGAATAAAGGCTTGCCCCATTTCTCTGAGAGACTCGTTGGAAGGACCCATTTCTCTCACTTGAATATTGGCGCTTTCCTGCATATAGCGCATCATAGCGGTCACGGTAACCACACCGTTAAAATCCACGTCGTGGGAGCTGATTTCGTAAGGGGTTGTCCAGATCATATCTATACCTTTTTCTTGTGTGCTTTTGCAGCTTACTATCTGCTAAAACTAATTTTGGTAGAAATATTTTAGCATATTTCACACCCGAAGGCAAGCCATTTCCCGAAAAACTGTTGCAAAAGCCACTCTCATATGCTACAATACAAATAAAAAACACCGTCAAAGGACGCGCTATGTACACCATTTCACTTCCCACCGGCCTGCACCGTTTGCTCACCCGCCTCAAAGAAGCGGGTTTTTTGGCGTATGCGGTGGGCGGATGCGTCAGAGATGCGCTCCTCGGCAGACCGACAAACGATTGGGACGTGACCACAAGCGCCACACCCGAGCAGATCAAAGCCGTCTTTTCCGATTGCCGCACCCTTGACACAGGCATTAAACACGGTACCGTTACGGTCATGCTGGACGGAGGCAGCTATGAAGTCACCGTCTTTCGTGTGGACGGCGCCTATACCGACGGCAGACACCCCGATTCCGTTATTTTTTCTTCCTCTCTCAAGGAAGATCTGGCAAGGCGTGACTTTACCGTCAATGCCATGGCATACTCTCCCGACGAGGGCATCATCGACCCTTTCGGCGGCAGGGAAGACTTGCAAAACCGTTTGCTTCGCGCCGTGGGCAATCCTTCGGCCCGCTTTACAGAAGATGCGCTCCGCATTCTTCGGGGCGTTCGCTTTGCTTCGGTTTTGGGATTTTCTATAGAAGAAGAAACCTCCCGCGCCATGAGAGACTTGTGCCAAAGACTGTCGCTGGTGTCGGACGAAAGAGTTTTGGTAGAACTGAACAAAACCGTCCTTGGCAAAGACGCCCACAGAATGCTGTCTTCTTATCATGACGTAGTGGCTGCGGCTTGGCATTCGCTTGCAGAGCCGTCCGCATACTTGGCAGGCGTATCCCTGTTTCCCTATCTCCCGCCCGTTTTGGAAGTGCGTATGGCGGCGCTGTTTTCTAAGGTAAAAGAAGCCGCCTCACCCGCTCTGTTTCTCTCGCTGAAATTTAGCCGCGAACTGGCATTTGCGGTATCTTCACTTGTTTCGGAAATGGCAAAGCCCTTGCCGCAGACTTCTTACGAAGAAAAGTGCCTTCTTGGAAAATACGGCATAGATTTTTGCCAAAAGCTCGCTTTGCTCTGGAAAGCAAAATGCCTGATTTCCAACGAAACCCCCGATAAAATCTCGCATATTCTGACTGATTGGCAAAATATGGTGCAAAACAAAGTCTGCCTTACCGTCTCCGACCTGGCGGTAAAAGGGGAGGATTTGTTAGCCCTTGGCGTAGAGAAGGGAAAACCGATCGGCGATTGGCTGAAGACTCTCCTTGACCAGGTCTTGCTTGACCGCCTCCAAAACGAAAAAAACGCCCTTTTGACTTTCGTTAAAACCCATTTGTGATTTCGTATACTCGAAAAATTCTGTCATCCTCTTTCAGCAGAACGCACATGATGTGCGTTCTGCTTTTTTGCTGTTTTGCCCCGTTTTTTACCATTTTTGGATACATTTTTCAATCTTTATTGGCACAATCCACAAAAACGCCTCTTGCTTTCGTCAAAAATGTCAAAAAAAAGAGAAAACCTGCTTTTTTTCGTCAATATATTGAAATATTTATTAATATATGTTATAATATTGCGTAAATGTAAATTTTCGCACGTGCGAGCGTGCGCATATGCAAATACAATTAACCATCAGGAGTTAATAAAGTGAAGATGATCCGTGCCATGCTTCGTAAGCTGAATACCGTTATGCATAACCGCAGAGGCTGGGTGCTCGTTTTTTATGACACCTTGCTTTTGTGTTTGGCAGATTTTATGATGCTTGGGTTGTCCCCCAGTACTACAGACAAGCTTTCTTTTAACGTCATCGCTCAGCATTTTCTTCTTGCCGCCATCTGTATATATTTCTTCAGGGGCGTTTTCAAAATATACGGCCAGGTTTGGCGATACGGCGGGTCAAAAGCTTTTATTATGCTGATGGTTTCCGATACCTGTGCGGGCGTGGTTTACTATGTTTTCCAGCTGGCGTTGCCCATCCGTAGCATAGAATTTATCAGAGTGTTTTGCGTTTGTACGATGAATTTGCTGTTTTGTCTTGGTATGAGACTGCTTTATCAGTTTTTGTATGAAACTGCAAAGCAAAGCACAAGTCTGCAAGGCCCTGTGTGGAAGCTGTTTTCTTTTATCAGCGGTTCTTCCATTTCCCGTGCCAACGTGGATGCGCAAAAGGTGAATACAAAAATCAAAATCGCCATTATCGGTGCAGGAAATGTGGGCGTTCTTTTGGCAGAAGAACTTTTGCTCAATGCCAGATCCGCCTACATACCCTGTTGCTTTGTGGAAATTGATAAATTCAAAATTGGACGAAATATTATGGGCATACCTGTGCTGTCCAACGAGGAAGCCACCACCGAGCACCTCCTTTCTCTTGGGGTACAGGAAATTGTGTTAGCGCTTCCTCAGATTGATGCCGCCCGCAAAAAAGCCCTCTACGAACAGTACAAAGAAACCGGGTGCAAGCTAAAAACATACGACTACCCACTCATGCAAACGGCAGAAAACGGCAAACGCCATCTTCGTGAATTTGCCGTAGAAGAATTGCTGTTCAGACACCCTGTTACCCTCAGCGACGAAAAAACCGTTTCTTACTACCGTGATAAAACCGTCATGATCACAGGCGGAGGCGGTTCTATCGGCAGCGAACTCTGCCGTCAGATTGCCACCATGCAACCGCGTCGCATTGTCATTGTTGACATATATGAAAACGGCGCATACGAGATTCAGCAGGAACTGAAAATTGCCTACGGCAATCAAATTGATGTTCGTGTGGAAATCGTCTCGGTTTGCGACAGAGCGGGGCTGGAAAAAGTCTTTTTGGCGCATCACCCCGACGTAATCCTTCATGCCGCCGCCCATAAGCACGTGCCCCTCATGGAGCACAATTGCTGTGAGGCTGTGAAAAACAATGTGTTCGGCACTCTGAATACCGTGGAACTGGCAATCAAACACGGCGTCGGCAGATTTATTATGGTATCCACAGACAAGGCCGTCAACCCCACCAACGTCATGGGCGCTACCAAACGTATGTGCGAAATGATTGTACAAAGTTACAGTAACCGCGGCGCCGCCACCGTATTCAGCGCCACCCGATTTGGTAACGTTCTCGGTAGTGCGGGTTCCGTGATACCTCTTTTCAAAAAGCAAATTGCCAACGGTGGCCCTGTGACCTTGACCGACAAACGGATCATCCGCTACTTTATGACCATTCCCGAAGCCAGCCAATTGGTGTTGGAATCGGGTGCTATGGCGGAAAACGGAGAGCTGTTCGTTTTGGATATGGGTAACCCCGTCAAAATACTTGAGCTGGCAGAAAGTATGATTCGTCTCAGCGGTTTTGAGCCCTATGAGGATATTGATATTGTGGAAATAGGACTCCGTCCCGGTGAAAAGCTTTACGAGGAGCTGATGATCCATACCGATCAGCTGACCAAAACCGAAAACAGTCTCATCTTTATTGAGACCGATCCTCCCATTGCGGAAGATGAACTGGACGGCAAGCTTGACGTGCTTGCAAGGGCTTTGGAAACTGAAAATGACCAAACCGTCAAAGATGCTCTCCGCTCTGTTGTTCCCACCTTCCGCACCCCCGAAGAAATCAACGCCGCCGCTTCCGCCTCTGCGGAAATGCGTGTGGTTTATGCATCGCGAAATACTTGATTTAGCTTCTTTAAAATTGCCCTCTTAAAATTCGGCATAAGGTGAAAGTATGTATAAGCATTTTTTAAAGAGATTTTTTGACGTGTGTTTGTCGTTTTGCGGTATTCTGGTATTGCTGTTGCCTTTTCTGTTTTTGATTTTGATCATCAAAATAGACGATCCGGGCCCCGCCTTCTTCTCCCAAAAGCGGGTAGGGAAGAAGAAACGTCTGTTCAACCTCTACAAATTCAGAACCATGAAGACCTCCACGCCTCACGATACCCCTACCCATCTGCTGGAGTCTCCCGAGCAATACATAACGAGGGTTGGAAGGTTTTTGAGAAAAACCTCTCTTGACGAACTTCCTCAGATTTTTAATATTCTTCGCGGTGATATGTCGATTATCGGTCCCCGTCCTGCCCTTTGGAATCAGTATGATTTGATTGAAGAAAGGGATAAATACGGTGCAAACGATATCATTCCCGGGCTGACAGGATGGGCGCAAATCAACGGTAGAGACGAATTGGAGATTCCCGTTAAAGCCGCGTTAGATGGCGAATACGTGAAAAAAATGAGTTTTTTGTTTGACTGCAAATGCTTTTTCAGTACCGTCAAAAGCGTACTGAAAAGAGACGGCGTGGTTGAAGGCGGTACGGGAGAGATGAAAAAACAAGAAGAAAAGCAGGAAGAAACTGCTGCAAAATAAAGTTGTACCAATGCTCTTTGACGGCGGAGTAAAGAATTTTTCGTCTGTGAAAAGAGTTGGAATATTAAGGTGACGCTTATGAAAATACTGATTTTTTCCCAATATTTTTACCCCGAATCATTTCGTGTGAATCTGTTGGCAAAAGAATTGGTTTTGCGCGGCCACAAAGTCAAGGTCGTGACAGGTTATCCCCAATATCCCGGCGGTAAAATATATGAGGGATACGGTTTTTCTATCCCTTATGAAAAAACGTGGAACGGCGTGCAAATTGAACGCGTAAAAATGCGGCCCAGAGGACAAAATGCGATAGGTTTGCTTCTCAACAGCATTACCTACGTGACACAAGCCAATAAATGGGTCAGACGTTGCAAAGAAAAATATGACGTGGTTTTTGTTTTGCAGCTCTCTCCCGTCACCGTCGGCTTGCCCGCTCGCAAATATAAAAAGAAATTCGGCACTCCCATTCTGTTCAACGTGCAGGATCTGTGGCCTGAAAGTGTGGAAGAGGTGCTTGGCATTCGCACCCCTCTTGTGATTGCGCCGATCAATTATATCGTCAGAAAGCTTTACCGCTCAAGCGACCGTATTTTGTGTTCTTCCGGCGGTTTTATTGACAACATTGTCAAAAGACACCGTGTCCCCAAAGAAAAGCTCACCTTTTGGCCTCAGTTTTGCGAAGCCCCGCGGTTTAGCGAGTTGATCAAACCCTCTTGCTACGATGACCGCTATTTCAATATCGCTTTCACAGGCAATTTAGGCGATGCCCAAGGCCTTGATTTGCTGCTGGATGCCGCAGAACTGCTCAAAGATACAGTTGTCCGCTGGTATCTGGTGGGAGATGGCCGCGCCAGAGAGCGCCTTGAAAAGAAGGTCAAAGAAAAAGCATTGCAGGAAAACGTGTTCTTTATGGGGCGCGTCTCTGAGCATGAAGCAAATGCCTACGTGCATTTTGCCAATGCCGCATATATCTCTTTTCAAAACAACGCTTTGCTTGATTTAACCATTCCCGCAAAACTCCAAACCTATCTTGCCTGCGGCACCCCCATTTTAGGTGCGATTGGCGGCGAAAGCGCCAACATCATCCAAACATCGGGCACAGGCGTGCTGGCTGAGAGAACGCCTCAGTCGTTGGCAAATGCCGTGAGAGAACTGTGTCTGATGGACAAAGACACCCTCGCGCAGTACCGAGAAAATGCCAAGCAGTATTTTGCATCTCATTTCACCATGGACACCCTAATTACCGAGCTGGAAGGCATGATGCAAAGCCACTCGTCTTTGGCAGAATAAGAAAGGCAAACAACGTGCAAAACATTGATTTGTTATTGGTATCCCCGCAAACGGAGCACGCCAAAGGCGGTATTGCGGTTTGGACAGACACTTTTTTAAAAAACTGCGAAAAAACAGATCTGCGCTGTGATTTGCTGAATACGGCATTGCTCCGCCCCCGTAAGCAGGAAAGAAAAAGAAATCTGCTTGATGAAGCCAAGCGCACACACCTGATTTTTTGCGGTTTGCGCAAAAAACTTAAATCCGTGTCTTATCCTGTGGCATACCTCAACACCTCCTGTGGCACCTTCGGAATGATACGCGATTACCTGATTGCGAAAACCATCAAAAGAAAACAGCCCCACTGCAAAATCATTTTGCAGTTTCATTGCGATATTGAACACCAAAGTACCGCGGGTATCACCAAAAAATACCTTAAAAAAATCCTCACCACCGTGGATGAACGGTTTGTTTTGAATGCCAAAAACGCACGGTATCTTCGTCAGAAATATAGCGCAGAAAGCACTGTGGTCCCCAATTTTATTGACGAAGAACTGGTCAGAAAAGATTCCAAATGCATCGGCGAATCCATTGAAAATGCCGTGTTCGTAGGGTTTGTTCATGCCCAAAAAGGCATCCACGAACTGTTTTTACTGGCGAATCGGCTTCCTTCCATCACCTTTACCTTGATCGGAGAAGTGCGGGAAGACCTTGCCCAAAACACCCTACCCAAAAACGTGATACTGCTCGGCGCGAAAAAGAGAGAGGAAATTCTTTCGATTTTGGACGGCGCAGACGTGTTTGTTTTTCCTACGCATAGCGAGGGCTTTTCTATTGCCTTGCTGGAGGCAATGGCAAGAGGATTGCCATGCGTGACCACCAACGTGGGCGCCAATCTGGACATGATTGAAAACCAAGGCGGCAGAGTGGTAGACGTGGGTGACGTAGATGCTATGGAACAAACTCTGCGTGAAATGACCTCTGCCGATACCAGACAACAAATGTCCGAGTGGTCTGTTCGGAAAGTACAGCTTTCCTACACAACCTCGGCAGTGTTAGAAAATATCCAAAACCGCATACGTTCATTACTTCATTCGTAAAAAGGAGCAAACATGAAACTGGTTCTCAGATGCATATACAAAGTGGCAGATTTTATTTCTAAATTGTGGTATAGAGGCATCTCTATGCCTATCAAGAAATCCATGTTTGCCCGTTGCGGTAAGCATGTGTATATTGGCAAAAGAAGCACGTTCACCTATCAGAACGTCATACTCGGAAATGATGTGTTTATTGATTCCGACGTAGGTTTTTTGAGTACCAAAGCCAAAATCATTGTGGGCGACCACGTAATGATTTGCAGAAGAGTCTCTGTAATTACCGGAGTACATAGAACAGATATCCAGGGCAGACCTATGAAAAGCATAGGCGAAGACGAAAAATTGCCCGAAAACGACCAAGACGTCATCTTTGAAGGCGACAACTGGATTTGCACCAATGCGTGTATATTAAAAGGCGTCACCGTGGGGAAAGGTGCGGTAGTAGCGGCAGGTGCTGTTGTAACAAAAGACGTACCTCCTTATTCCATTGTGGCAGGCGCGCCTGCGAGGGTAATCAAAATGAGGTTTGACGAAGAAAAATGAGAATTTTACTTTGCAGTCACTTTAAATTTCCCGCGGGCTGTGCAGGTGCCGTCAGACATGAGAAGTTTGCCCAAATGCTAAAACAACTGGGGCACGAAGTCTTTGTGGTGGGGCTTGGAAAACATAATCATTTTCAAGCCGAGCTATACAAGGACATTTCATATACCTCCCTGCGATATGCATCCTCCAATATCATTGGGAAAATATATACGAGGATAGCGTTTTGAAAAAATCTAAAAAGAATCATAAAAACATACCGTCCCGATTGCATTCTCATGGACGATTTGCGACCGTACGTTACCGTTCAGCTAAAACGCTATTGCAAGAAAAAGCATATTCGCCTTATTCACGATAGCGTGGAGTGGTATTCACCCGAACAATTCAGATGGGGAAAGCTTTCCCTTGGATATATCAAGAAGGATATGCTGAACAAACATCTGATTGACAAGTCCTGTAGCGTCATTGCCATCAGCCAATTTTTGCATCGGCATTTCAGCGAAAAAGGCATTCCCTCTGTGAATATTCCCATCGTGATTGCTCCCGAAGACCTGCAGTCCGAAAAAATCAGCGACGGCCTCACTCATTTTACATACGCAGGGCAGGCAGGGAAGAAGGACTACCTCCATGTGATGGTGGAAGCCTTCTCTCAACTGAGAGATGATGAAAAAGAAAAAATCAGGTTCCACATCGTGGGTTGCACCTATGGGCAATTGGTGGCATCGGGCATTCCTAAAGCCCAGCTGGACAGCTTGTCCTCTTGCCTGTCTATCCACGGCCGCGTGCCTCGCAGTGAGGTGTTGGAATTGCTGAAGCAAACGGATTTTACCGTTTTGATGCGTTCTCCCACCCAACGCTATGCCAAGGCAGGATTTCCCACCAAAATGGTGGAAAGCCTTTCCACCTACACCCCCATCATTTGCAACCTGACCTCTGATATGGCATTGTATCTGCAAGACGGTGAAAATGCGCTGGTGGCAGAGGATTGCTCTGCCCATGCATTGAAAGTCCAAATCCGCAGAGCCATTGCCATGCAGGCAGAAACCAAAACCGCCATGCAGCAAAATGCAGGTGCAACCGCGCAAAACCGATTTATCTATACATTGTGGCTGGATGCTCTGTCATCTGTGCTGGCGTAGAAAAAAATAACCCCAAAACGGTTTTTTGGCTTGCGCCAAGAAAACCAAATTAATTACCACATCAATGGAAAGGAAGGAGTAGTATTGCATGCAAACGACTGTAAAGCGTTGGAATTTTCATTTATTGCAAACGATCACTCTTCTTTTGCTTTTTTTTGCTGGCATGAACGTAGGCAATCGGTATTATTACTTTTGCTTCGTTGCTACCGCTTTGTTTATCGGACTTCGTAGAAGCTATGTGTTTGACTTGCAGCTGATTGCACTCTTGCTGCTGTCTCTCTTTCTCGTCTGTTTCTCACCTTCTACACAAAGCTTCTCCATCACGGCAACAATAAAGCCTTTTCTTTATCCCATGGCATACCTGGTGGGGCGCAACTTCTTTATGGGCAAGCAACGCCACGATTTTGAGGGAAAGCAAAAGCAGATTACTGCCATTTGTATCATTTTGTCGGCAGGGCCATTTATTCACTATTTCATCAACTATCTGCTGAATTTTGATTCTGTGGAAAGAAATACCGTAGACGTTTGGACAGGTACTGTTTTGAGTGCCACCAACCAAGCGGCATTGGCTTGTATGATGCTGGGTGTTGCCATTGCTCTTTTGTTTGCAAAAACGAA
The DNA here is from genome assembly GCA_045596205.1 of Eubacteriales bacterium. Lineage (GTDB taxonomy): Bacteria > Bacillota > Clostridia > Oscillospirales > CAG-272 > UBA1740. Next base: position 13,358 of record JAZOBX010000184.1, read on the forward strand.
ACTGTATGTGAAAATTGCCGCTTTTGTGTCTCTTGCGGTGATTTTCCTCTACAATTTGGTGCTTTCGGGCAGAACCTTGTTCGTTATGGCGGCCATCATTGTGTTGGCATGCGTGCTGTATTCTGCTATGGAAACAAAGTCTGTTCAAACAGTGATAGGCATTGTCGCTTTGCTATTGGTTGTTGCAGTAATTGTTGGCATTATATATGCAGGCAATCTATTTGGTATTGCCGATTATATTGAAGGCAGTAACTTTTACGCCCGCTTCTTTGATGATACGGAAGAAGATATGTTTTCCACAACAAGAGGCGAACTGAAAGCGGCATATTTTGAACATTTTTCCGAGGGAATTTGGGGCGGTGCACATATTTATAGTCTTACGGGGAGATACGCCCACGACTTGTTTTTGGACACCTATGACGAAGCAGGTATATTTGCTCTCTTAGCCGTGATCTGTTTTATGACAAGAAGTGCTTATGTGTTGCTGAAAATGCTCAAAAATCGGAATTGTAGCTTTGCCATTCGGTTGCTCATGCTATGTCTTTATGTAGCGCTCTACGCTGAGTTTTGCGTTGAACCCATACTGCAAGGTGTTCCGTGGCTGTTTGCATTGTTCTGTTTTATTCATGGAATGTTTGAAAATATAAATTGCGATATGAAACGACAAAAACACTCAATAACTGATCGGAGTCTATTATCGTGAAAAGATTAGGTCTGGATGAAATTAAACAAATCGAGATTAATATACTCAAGCAGTTCAAAATCTATTGCGAAGAACACAATCTTTCCTTTTTCCTGTCCAACGGCACCCTGCTTGGTGCTGTCAAATACCAAGGGTTTATTCCGTGGGACGATGATATTGACGTGATTCTTCCCAGAGAAGATTACGAACGCTTTATCAGCGAATTTGTGTCCGACGGAAAATGGGAATTGCTGTGCACCCAGCGAAACAGTCATTTTTGGCTGCCATTTGCCAAACTCTACGATACTGCCACCGTGGTGCAAAATGATATTAGATACAGCGATTGTGGTTGCGGTGTACATATTGATGTGATGCCTTTGGACTATTGGTGTGATAGCTTGTCTCTTTCCCACAAAAAAGCAGAAAAAATGAAACGCCTTAGCTTATATCTTGGCTTTTCCATCTCTAAGTTCTGTAAAGGGCAAACCGTTCTTCGCACCTGTGCAAAAAATATTCTCATCGCCTTTACCCGCCTGCTTGGACATGCCCACTACCGTCAGAAATTGCAAAAAGAGGTAGATGCGGTTTTATCTGAAAACGGTACGAAGTATTGCGGATGTGTGGTTTGGCCCACCTACGGCAAACGCAACGTAATGCCTGCGGAGATTTTTGCTTCTGCAACAGAGGTGCAGTTTCAAGGGGAAACATTCCCTGCGCCCGTGGGCTATGATGCTTATCTCAGACAAATGTATGGGGACTATTCCAAAGACCCCCCTCCCAAAAAGCAAAAATCCCATCATCTTTTCAAGGCGTATCAACGCTGACCCTTGGTGTATCAAGAAAATACGCAGCAAAGCTGTTTACATATACTGTTCACAAGCAAGAAAGGAAAAGAAAACATGAAAAAGAAGTCTTTATCCAAAATTTTGGCGAGTGTACTGGTGATGCTGGTTATGGTGGGGATGCTCCCCCTCCAACTGTTGGCGGCCGCCGTTGATTTTGATATCAGCGTGTCCTCCAGCGATTACTATAACCTCATCTCCAAGAAAGACTGGGAGCTGGCTCCCGGCATTCACGAATCTGAAATTGTTCTTAACAACGATGCGGGTTCTCACCGCCAAGTAGCGCACGTGGTAGAGGTTGATTTGCACAATCCCTACACAAAGGTCATCCCTTCCTACAAAGGTATGATTCCTACCCCGGGTAGTTACGGTGTACAGGTTATGTCCCAGCAAGCAAAATATGCCGAGGAAAACGGCTACGGTAACGTTGTTGCCGCCATGAACCTGAGTTTGAGCTGGTACGATTCCGCATACTATCAGGCGCATCCCGAGCTGGTTGGCGAACCTCTCGGCTATATGGTCCTTGACGGGCAGATGTATGCCAACAGCCAAGGTCAGACATCGGGTGCCCAAACCTGCGTAGTCATCAACTTTGACGAAAAAGACGGCGTGGTAAGACCTGCAGATATGCCTAAAGTGGAAATCCGTTCCACCTCCTCTGCCATCACAGGCTGGGAAGAACAGGTCATTCCCGCCAACTTTGGTTTCCTTGTAAAAGACGGCAAAAACCAATACGCCAAAGACCATGCCGCCGCCAACGGTGCCTCCCGCTCTTTTGTGGGCATCAAAGCAGACGGTACGTTCGTTATGGTCATGAATGACGGCCGTCAAGCCCCCTACTCCACAGGCTTTACCAACTATGAAATGGCAGAATTCATGCTGTCTCTCGGTTGCGTGCAGGCTGTCAACGGTGACGGCGGCGGCTCCTCCGCTTTCCTGTCTCAACGCCCCGGTGAAGACCTGAAGATCAACTGCTCTCCTTCTGACGGCGCAGAAAGAGAAACCACCCACGGCGTGCTGGTCATCTCCACCGCTCCCGCAACGGGCGAGTTCGTTCGCGCAAGCATTTCCTCCGCCTACGATTACTATACCCCCGGTAGCACCGTAGAATTCTCCGCCATTGGCTCCGACCTGGTCGGC
>JAZOBX010000185.1:0-1712 GCA_045596205.1 Eubacteriales bacterium
CCGTGGAAAACGCCCATCCCCACGGCACCACACAGGTGCAGATCGTCCACAACGGCATCATTGAAAACAACGCGCCCATTAAAGCGCAATTGCTTAGCGAAGGCTATACCTTCAAATCCTAAACCGACACCGAAGTTGCCGCCCTTCTCCTTGATAAGCTCTATAAAGAAGAAAAAGACCCCCTTCGTACCCTGAGAAAAGCCATATCTTTGTTTGAAGGCTCGTATGCTCTTGGCGTGGTCTTTTCCGACCGCGCAGGCGAAATCTACGCCATCCGCAAAGAAAGTCCCCTTGTGATTGGCAGAGGAGAAGAGGGAAACTATATGGCCTCAGACATCACCGCATTTTTGTCCGAAACCAACCGCTACCAGCGTCTGGAAGTGGGCGAAATTGCCCGCATCACAGCCGATACCGTTGCATTTTTTGATCTTGATCTTGCCCCTATCCAAAAAGAAACGCTTACCGCCGAATGGGGCGTTTTTGCCGCGGATAAAGGGGGGTTTGAGCATTTTATGCGAAAAGAGATCCACGAGGAGCCCGAATGCGTGGTCAAAACAGTCTCTTCCCGTGTCAAAGACGGCTTGCCCGATTTTTCAGGCGAAAAAGTTGACTTTGCGCGCCTGGTCTCTGCCAAGCATCTCTATCTGGTGGGATGCGGCACCGCCATGCACGCCGCCCTCTACGGCGCTTACGTATTCCAAAAAGTCGCAAGACTGTTCTCTCATGTGGAAATCGCCTCTGAATTTCGCTATGCCGACCCTGTGTTAGGCAAGGAAGATGCCGTGATCGTGGTATCTCAATCAGGCGAAACCGCCGATACCCTTGGTGCGCTCCGCTTAGCAAAAGAAAAAGGCGCCTACACGGTGGCCATGGTCAACACCGTCGGTTCTTCCATTGCCGAAGAAGCCGACGATGTGCTCTACACTTGGGCAGGTCCCGAAATTTCCGTGGCAAGTACAAAAGCTTATACCGTCCAAACGGCGCTCTTTGCTCTTCTTTCTCTGGAACTGGCAAAATACACCGCATCTATTTGCGAAGAAGAAATGCGGCAGGCTGTTGAAAAACTGCAAACCGAATTGCCCCAAGACCTGCAATATCTCATTGAACGGGAAGAAGAACTCCTCACCGTCGCAAAATTGCTTTCCAAAAGCCAAAGCACCTTTTATATTGGCAGAGGCGTAGATGCGCTGATTGCCATGGAAGGCGCGCTGAAACTCAAAGAAATCTCATATATTCATGCGGAATCCTATGCGGCAGGGGAGCTTAAACACGGTGCTATGTCCCTCATTACCGCAGAAACGCCCGTGGTGGCTGTTTGCACCACCTTGGCGCTGAAAGGCAAAATGCTGAGCAACTGCAAAGAAGTCGCCGCCCGAAGCGCCCCCGTGGTGGCGATTCTGCCTTCCGATCCCGATGGAGAATTTGCTTCCGTCATAGATCATCTGTTCCTTCTTCATAAGGAAAAAGACAGTATCTTTACCCCTATTCTCGCCTCCACTGTATTGCAGCTTCTCGCTTACCACACCGCCCGCCTCCTCGGTTGCGACGTTGACCAACCCCGTAATCTGGCAAAATCCGTCACAGTAGAATAATGTGTGTTCCCTTTTAGGAGAACACGCAATGCATTGCAACCTTTCGGTTGCGTGAATGGAAAGCCAAGCCTTCGTGCATTGCCTGCGGCATAAATTGTGCCTTACGGCACATTGGTTGCA
>JAZOBX010000186.1:0-1832 GCA_045596205.1 Eubacteriales bacterium
GAACCAGCAAATCTTCGCTTGCGCCACATTCGCAGGTTTTCACAGCTTCACCGGAAGCGGTTTCGGTGGGTGCGAGGGTCACGGTATAGGTCCATTCGTGAGGAATCACGTCCTGTTCAAACTCTACAGAGCCGTAAATAGACGTGTAGGCAATAATGCCTTTGGACGTATGGGTTGCAGGAGTGACTTCTTTGGTCCAAACCTCGGTATCGGCAAGGGCGGGAATGGTCACTTTCTCGATTTCACCGCATACGCATTCGCCAAGAGCAATACCAGAATCTTCTTCTGTGGGCGGTGTTTGAATGGTCCAGCTGGTAAATTCATGCTTGTCCTTTACGGTCACTTCGCAGGACGCAAGCACCAATACCAATGCAAACGCTAAAACAAGCATCGCCAGAATTTTCTTTGCGTTCATTGTTTTTCTCCTTTTTATTATCTGGGGATAAAGACACCCGACCGCGGCGGGTATTCAGGCACTTTACCGTATGCGGTCTTATGTCTTTTCCTCATAATTAACGGGAACTAAAATTATTCTTTGGTAAACACAGCGCCAACAGACATGGAGCCGTGTGTATCAGAGGGGAGGTTGGTGGTTTCAAGGGTCAGCTGATGAAGAGCAATCACGTCTTCTACGTAGAAGGTGAAGGTGACGCCCCCTACCGTAACGGTAAGAATATCGGCTGAGAGACTGTAGGTAGCTGTGCGGGTATCGGAGGTGGTAAAAATGGGTGTATAGAGGTCAAGGATGCATCCTTCCTCTCTGTCATCATGGGAAGGAGAGGTAGAGGTAATCACCACTTTACCGTCTGCCATAAAGGTGAAAGCGGTATGGGCGTCATAAACGACGCTGTCACACACGAATCTGTAAGAAAGCGAATAGGTCTTCCCTACAAAACTGCTTGCGCTGAAAGGCAGAGGCTGTTCCTCATAGGTCATAGTGTTCGGATGGAGAATAAACCCGCGAAGCTCGGAGAAACGAGCCACGATCCATTTTCCATTCTGACGGTAGGTGCCCACTGCATCGCCCCATTTGATTTTGCCAAATCCGTCAAGGATAAGGTCTTCTTGCCCTTCCCCGCTGTAGGTACCGCGCCATTGGTCTGAGGGGGTCAGACCTTGGGAAGCATCGCCCCAGCTGTTGACCTTCACGTAGAGGGTTTTAGCGGCAGTCTCAATCTGCAGAATTGCGCCGACAACAAAGGCGCTATTTGCATCGAGACAAGTGACGGTGGCTTCTTCGCCAATGGCGGAGGAGGATGCTGCCAGACGGTAGAAGGTGTTTCCTCCTACGGTAAATGCACGAAGTATAGCACCGTTTGCGCCAACAACGGCAGAAGTACCCGTTGTGTACAGTTCGGTGAAGTTGGCGGCGCCGGAAGCGGTGACTTTCAGCAGTCCGTCACGGAGCATATTGCCTTTGACGGTAATGATACTGCCGCCTTCGCTGTACACTCTGCCGTAGAATGCATTGTAACCTTCCTCAAAGGAGGCAAGGCCCAGATAGGCGGTATCGCCTACGGTCAGTTGCATTCTGCCGTAGAGATCAAGGGTGAAATAGTTGTTTTGGAACAGCACGCCCTGTCCAAAGATTTGGGCAACGGGAGCGCTTTCTGCCAAAGGCGCCAGAATTTGTACGGTGTAGTAGGAGGTGACGGTTTCACCGCCCACAGAAACACTGACACCGAAACGGTAGAAACCGGGCGCAGTCCATTTGACGGCGTTGGTGATAAGACAGGCTTTCTTTTGCTCGTCGGTCATCACACCGTCTTTGGTGGTAATGGTGATGCGATCGTAAAAATCGTTTTTGGCATTGGTATGCGCACCGATCTGGA
>JAZOBX010000187.1:0-1619 GCA_045596205.1 Eubacteriales bacterium
ACCGCTTGGCCTCCGACTTCCTACGGTAAATCCGTTTTCCAGAATTTGGGGGTTTTTCAGCAATACAAAGCGCTCGCAAATACGCAGTCCCTCTTCTACCTTGAAGCTGTCTTCAAGGGTAACGGCATCCTTGGCGAATGTGAAGCGGCGGTGGGCTTTCTCTACGCGCGCATCGTCATACGCCCCTGCCATTTCAAAGGCAAAATGACTGTCGGAATGCTCCACCTCCGTGGCGCGATGCTCTTCGCCCACCTTCTGGCAAATCTTATCGTAGTCGGTCGCGCCCTCGCCAAACAAGGGGACGCTATGGCCAAAGGAAGCGCAGTAAATATTCTGGTAACGGTAGGGGAGACGGAAATAGGGCTTGTTATACAGCCCCGCGCCCAAGTCAGCGAACACCTGCTTGCCGCCCGCCGCCAGAATAAAGTGGCCCACGTCGTTGTGGTTATGGGCTTCCTCATTGTGTCCCGCCTTGCCTGCAAAACCGAAGTCTGCGGTTTTGTAGATCATCCATTGGGCATTTTCGCCGTAATAGGTGGCGGCATCGGGCAGAGGAGTGATGGGTTCGTTTTCGTCAAACCATTCAAAACTGCGGATATGCAAGCACCATCTGCCGCAATGGTCGGTGCCCTTTGCCCCTTCCAGATTGGTCAGCTGTACTTCATCGGGATATTCTTTTTTAAGATAATGCCCCATGGCATAGTCGCCTGTGGCTTTTCTCTGTCCGTCTGCAAAGCTGACGGAGGCTCTGTCGGAAAGGAACATTTTCTGCTTGAAGGTAGCAATATTCTTAACCTTTGGCAGGGTAAAGAGGTCAATTTCGCCCTTGGTAAACTTGCGCACCATGTCGGCATACACAGTAAAAAATCCAAAGCCGTACCGCCAGTACCCGATGCCCTCGGTGCAGAAACCGTCATCCCCAAAAGAGGAAAGGAAACAGTTCATGCTGATGTCAAAGCGGGATTTCAGCTTCCAAAACAGCTCGGGATGGCGATACATGATTACCCCCGCAACCCCTTGCAGGCAAACCGCAGCCCAGTTGTTTTTGATATGATACCAAATAAAATCGCGGCTCTCATCCAAAAAGGGCGCCACAATTCTTTCTTCCAGTCTGGCGGTAATACGGTTGCGCACCAGAGGAGCAAGCCTGTCTCCCAAAAGGAAGTCAATCTCGCAAAGGGCAAAGCCCGTTTCGGATGCAAACAGGTCAATGTGGTCGGTGATCACCGCATCAACAGGGGGCTGATGGGCAGGCACGCACCAGGTATATTCGTCGCAAATGGCAAAAATAATGTCTTCCAAGCGACGGATGTACTGCTCGTCCTCGGGATAGAGCAACGCCATAATTGCCGCGCCGTTCATAGCTCTGCGGCGTTTGAAATAGGGTGTTTCATACCGCTTTCTGTCTCCTGTGGTGGAAAACAGAATAAAGTCGCTGTAAGGCAAGGCGGTCAGAGGCATTTGCGCCTCGTTTTCCCACATATCCCTTACTTCCTCGATTAAGGGCAAATACTTGGGATTGTTTTTTACAGAAGCCCAAAAGCTCGGTTGTGTCACTTTGCTTAAAAACATATTTTTGCTCCTTTATATAGTATTTCAATTCTATTATACATATATTT
>JAZOBX010000188.1:0-5911 GCA_045596205.1 Eubacteriales bacterium
GGTGTTGCCATTCTGGCATCAAAAAGGTCGAAAGATCCCAATACACAAGTTGGAGCTTGTATCGTGGATGCAACCAGACGTATACTTTCTACCGGATATAACGGCTTTCCCTACGGCTGTAGCGATGACGAATATCCTTGGACTCGCGAAAACGAAAACATATGCGAAACGAAATATCCCTATGTTGTCCATGCAGAATTAAACGCAATTTTAAACGCACACGGCACAAGTCTTAAAAATGCCACCATTTACGTTGATTTGTTTCCCTGTAACGAATGTGCCAAAGCGATTATTCAATGCGGCATCGCTGAGGTCGTTTATTTGAGCGACAAGTACGGCGAACAAGACCTGTATGTTGCATCTCGTAAAATGCTTCGCTCGGCTGGTGTAAAGCTACGTCAAATGAAAACAAGCACTCCAAAACTCGTCCTTGACTTTTCAAAAGGAATTGAATAAATTAATCCCCTTGACAAACCTACAATTCGGTCTGCAAGGGGATTTTTGTTTAGAACTATTCAAATGATTTGTCAATCATATCTGCTACACATCCAATATGATCTGAAATAAGTGTGGGGAAAATACACTTTTCTTGAGTTTCTTTTATCGTGCCTTCACCTGACAATACCATGATTGTATCAATCCCTGCATTGTTTCCTGCCGCGATGTCGGTATACACTCTGTCACCTATCAGAACAGTTTGTTCTGCTGATGTGCCAATGCGCGCCATAGCAAGGTCAATCATTGCCGTTTCAGGCTTTCCAATAAATACAGGCCATTTTCCTGTAGCATTTTTGAGCATCAGTGCCACTGAACCGCAATCGGGGACATAACCGTATGCAGTAGGACAAACCCAGTCAGGATTGGCGGCAACATATGCTATGTCGCGCGTGAGTAAGATAGAAGCATCTTCCAGTTTCGCAAAAGTTAGCTCTGTGTCAAATCCCATGACAAGTACTTTGATGCTATCGGATAAAGACCTTGTAACATTTATATGCGCGCCAGCCAGTTGTTCGTAAAATGAGTTCGTTCCTAAAACATAACACAGCTGATTACTATGATGGATTTGCAAATATTCGATTGTAGCATCTACAGAAGTGACAAAATCCTCTTTCGTTGTATCTATGCCTAGTTTCTTCATTTTAGCAATGTATGCATCTACACTTTTAGAGGAATTGTTGGTGAGGTAAAGGCAATGTCCACCATGCTCTTTCACAGAAGATAGAAATCTCTTGGTATCGGGAAACAAATCGTTATCTAAATAAAGAGTTCCGTCCATATCCAGAAGATACAGTTTTTTCTTTCTAAAATCAATTTTCATACACTCTCCGATAATCGATGCAAAAGCAATTCTGCCCTGCATTAACACCTGTATATAACAATATATTAAAAAGACTATGCTATCATAATTTGAGGCAAAGCGATATGCATCGCTTTGCCTCATTCATTGTTTTAAGGATTAATTAAGAGGAGCTTTCTTCGCTCTTTGCATTGGCAATAATCTTTTGTGCGATCATTGCGGGCACTTCTTCGTAGCGTTCGATTTGGAAGTCAAATCTACCACGACCTTGAGTCATAGCGCGAAGAGCAATTACATAGTCAGCCATTTCGCTCTTAGGAATTTCAGCAACTACGGTTTGATAACCAACTCTGCCTTCGCAGGGCTGCATATTCAATACCTTACCGCGGCGTTTATTCAGGTCGCCCATAACGTCACCGACGTAATCGCCAGGAACGTGAACCTGGAGCAAACCAATGGGTTCAAGCAGTACGGGACCAGCTTTAGGCAAGCCTTCCTTGTATGCCAGAATAGCAGCAAGTTTGAAGGAAAGTTCGTTGGAGTCTACATCGTGGTAAGAACCATCAAACAGGTTAGCAGCAAGACCAACAACGGGATAGCCAGCCAAAACGCCGTGGAGCATAGCTTCTTGCAGACCTTTTTCTACTGCGGGGAAGAAGTTCTTAGGTACGGAACCGCCGAATACACTTTCGGTAAAGGTCAAGCCGTCGCCTTCACCACGGGAGAAAGTAATCTTAACATGACCGTATTGGCCGGAACCACCGGATTGCTTTTTGTGCTTACCTTCAACATCAACTCTCTTGGTAATGGTTTCGCGATAAGCGATCTTGGGTGCTTTAAGATCAACGGATGTGCCGTAGCGGTTTTTCAGTTTAGCAACAACTACGTCAAGGTGCATATCACCAAGACCGGAGATCAGGAGCTGCTTGGTTTCGGGATCGTTTTCATAACGCAAAGTGGGATCTTCTTCAAGCAATTTGGCGATACCAAGGGAAATCTTATCTTCATCACCTTTAGCCTTGGGAGAAATTGCCATGGTCATGTAGGCTTTGGGGAAAGAAATAGGAAGATATTTCAAGGAATCGTTGGACGCGGAAAGTGTATCGTTGGTGTTGGTATTGATCAGCTTAGCAGTTACACCAATGTCACCACAAACGAGTTTGTCCACTTCGGTTTGCTTTTTACCGCGCATTTCGTAAATACGGCTAAGCTTTTCAGAAACACCAGTGGTGGTATTCTTAAGCACCATATCTTTGCGGACAGTACCGGACATAACCTTGAAGAAGGACATCTTACCAACGAAGGGGTCAGCAATGGTCTTGAATACGAAGATGGAAGGATCACCGTCTACGTCAAGGCTCACCTGGCTGGTTTCGCCTGCTTCGTTTACGATGGTTTCTTTGCCGTGTTCTACAGGGGAAGGAAAAGAACCAGCAAGAGTGTCCAAAAGAGTCTGGAGCCCCCAGAGTTTGCTGGCAGCACCCGCAAATACAGGAACGATGTCGCCAGTCACGATACCGCTGAGCAGCGCTGTAAGAATCTCATCAGCTGTAATTTCTTCTTCAGCAAAGAATTTTTCCATCAGTTCTTCTGACGTTTGCGCAATAGATTCCAAAAGCATATTTCTGTAATCAGCAACCATATCAGCGTGCTCAGCAGGAATTTCGCTTTTGATATAGCTATTGGATTTTGCATCGTAAGAATATACAACGTGTTCAATCAAATTTGCAAAACCGCAAATGTTGTTGGATGCGTCGCGAATAGGAAACTGAACGGGGCAAACACTTACACCGAATTTTTCGCGGAGAGCATCCAGAACGCGATGGAATTTAGCTTCGGGATCATCAAAACGGTTGATAAAGAATGCTTTAGGAAGGGCTGCTGCGGTAGCAACGTCCCAAGCCAGTTCGGTACCAACTTGTACACCAGATTTACCGTCTACAAGGATAACGGCAGAATCTGCAGCTCTTACACATTGATGAACTTCACCTTCAAAATCGAAGTAACCGGGAGTGTCAAGAACATTGATTTTTTTGCCTTTCCATTCAAAGGGGGCAATGGATGCGGAAAGAGAAAAACCTCTTTTGATTTCTTCGGGATCATAGTCAGAGCAAGTATTACCGGCAGAGACAGTGCCCAAGCGGTCGATATTTTTGGTGAGATACAGCATCGCCTCCACCATAGAAGTTTTACCGCTTCCGCCGTGTCCAAGCAAAACAACGTTGCGAATATTTTGGGTTTCGTAGTGTTCCATAAGATTTAATAGGCTCCTTTATCAAATAAATTCTTAAGCAATGACATACATAGTTATATTATACATAATAAAAGAGAAAAAAGCAACAATTTAGGTGAAAATATCCAATATGATTCCGTACAAATTTTGTATCTGAATTTATGACAATTACACAAAAAAATCAGTTTTCAACCGTTTTTTCGGGCTTTTTAATGAAATAAGGAACAACTTCATAGATTTCGCTGATACCAACCAGTTTTACGTCTTTAGGTTTGCTAATCAAATTATCAAGATTTCTCTTGGGAAGTAAAATGGTAGTGAAGCCAAGTCGCGCCGCCTCGTTTACTCTTTGTTCAATATGGGAAATGGAGCGTACTTCTCCCGCTAGGCCAATTTCGCCCAAGGCGATGAGTGAAGGAGGAACAGCTCTATCGGTATACCCCGAAATCAGCGCGCAAGCAACAGCCAAATCAACGCCAGGCTCGTCCAATCTCATGCCTGCAACAATGTTAAGATATACGTCTCTTTGCGAAAACTGTAGTCCCCGTATTCTGCGTTCAAGAACAGCAAGAAGAAGACACATTCTGTTGTAGTCAAACCCGTCGGAAGTGCGTTTACCTGCGCCGTAGTTGGTTGGGCTGACCAAGGACTGAATTTCGCAAATCAAAGGTCTGCTTCCTTCCATGACACAACAAGCACAGCTTCCGGGAATATTGATGGATCTTTGTTCCATCATGGCCTGAGAAGGATTAGCGATTTCTCTGAGCCCCTTCCCTGTCATTTCAAATACACCAATCTCATTGGTGGATCCAAATCTGTTCTTAATGGCACGAATAATGCGGTAAGACTGCATTCTTTCGCCTTCAAAGTATAAAACAGCATCTACCATGTGTTCCAGCAATTTAGGACCTGAAATGCCACCTTCTTTATTTACGTGTCCAACAAGAAATACGGCGGCTCCGCTGGTTTTTGCATAATGGATGAAAGTCATTGCGCCTTCTTTAACCTGAGAAATACTACCGGCTCCAGAAGTAAAACGGTCAGAGTACAACACCTGTACAGAGTCAATGATGACGATATCCGGGGAGAGTCTCTCACACTCCGACAAAATCGCATCCGTGTTGGTTTCGGTGAGGAGCCATATTCCTTTTTCAGACAAGCCGAGTCTATTGTATCGCATTTTTAGCTGCGCTCTTGACTCTTCTCCTGATACATAGAGAACCTTTTTCTCTTTTGCAAGCGCGGCACAAATCTGAAGAAGCAAAGTGGATTTACCGATGCCTGGCTCGCCGCTTAGTAATACAACACTTCCGTCTACGATACCGCCGCCAAGTACTCTATCGAGCTCACCAATATTTGTGAGAGAGCGAATTTCGCTTCCGGTTTCAATATCTTCAAAATGTGCTGCGGGAATTGCAGGCGAAACTCGTGCAATAGATGCTTTTGCAGGCTCTAATGCGGGCAATTGCTCTTCCATGGTGTTCCATGCGTCACAATCAGGACACTTCCCTACCCATTTAGAAGAAATACTGCCGCAAGCAGAGCATACATATATTGTTTTTGGCTGTTTCATGGTGATACCTCAATCCTTATTTTACATCTCCAATGTATTCAGTATAGCACAAAAAATTACAAAAGACAATTCTTTTTGATAGTTCTCGTCAGATAATTTCTCACATTCTTTTCGGTTAGACAAAAAACCGCATTCAATCAAGATAGCAGGATGGATGGATTGATCTAATAAATAGATGTTTTTGTCTCCAGGCTTGCTCTTACGTTGATTGTCTTGTTGCAGATAAAACATAGTTTCCTTTTCAACATTTTTGGCCAATTGATACGCCAGTTCAGAATCTCTTTGATACCAAACCTGCAGTCCACTATATTTTTCTATGGGATAACTATTCATGTGAATGGAAATGAAAATAGCATTTTGATAGTCTTTTGCAAATAGGAGACGGTTTTTTAAGTCATAGATTTTTCTCTGCCCGTAAATATTTTCGCTTTCCTTATAAAGAAGTTTATCTTCTCTTCTTGTAAGATGTACCGTATAGCCAGCCAATGAAAAATACGTCTCAAGATGAAATGCAATTTTAAGGTTCACATCCTTTTCATATATGCCGTTTACGCCAATTGTGCCACAATCTTCCCCACCGTGTCCTGCATCAATGATGATAACTTTCTTGTCTGTGCCGATTGGGACAGATGCCATTGTGTCGGTACTGTGCTGCCAATGCACAGATAAGCATGACGGCAGCGTAAGAGAAATGATAAGAAAAGCAAATAAAATATAGCGAATAGCAAACAAAAGGCAAGAAAACATAAAAATCCCCATATATTGTTATTCACAAATCGCCCATCAAGGCGAAATGTACACATAACAG
>JAZOBX010000189.1:0-6189 GCA_045596205.1 Eubacteriales bacterium
ACCGATTCCATGTGCGGTTGTTTTGCCCATTTTCCTGCCTCTGAAGCCGAGGCAAAAAATCAAATTGAAGCCCTGTGGGAAAGAGCGGGGCAAAGTGGAATAACCTGCATTTGTGACGGTGGAAAGGGTGGCGAAAACGCCATCTCATCCTACCAGATTTTATTAAACCAAAAAGAGGGAATTCCCCTTCGCTGTCTGTCTTTGATCTCCGATAATCCCACCCACGAAGAAGGTACATTGGCAACCTGCCTTTCAGCCTGCGGCATCCGCACGGGAATGGGAAACGACAGCTTTAAAATAGGCTTTGTCCGTATGCCAATAGAACTGCCGAAAGACGGAAAATATACCCTGAATTCTCCCTTCGCCCTCTTTCTTAATCATCTGCTTTCTCGTGGATTATCTGTACAATTCGAACCAAAAAACAAGGCAGAAGCCGAATATGCCCTTTGGTGTACCTACTGTATCAGAGAGCAAACCTCATCTTCCCCACGCCCAAGAATCTGCCTTCCTTTCGCTATCGAAAGCAGCTTAATAGACTGGTTGAAAAAAACCGGGTGCCACGTAGTTTTGGATGCATGCGCCCTCTTGTCATATACCGCCTCTTTTGCGGATTTTTCGTTTGATAAAGAAGCCGAAGGTATGCCAGGTTTACCCCCAAATCTCAGAATTCTCGCAGAAGCAGACATACCCTTTTCCTTTGCCAATTTTCTTGGCAAAAATGTCACCTGTTCGCCTATGGAAATTCTGGCAGAAGCAGTATTTGGCGATGACCTTTTTCTCTCTCACAAAAACGATGAAAACCTCTCTTTGCAGACCGCTCTCCGCGCCCTCACCCTCCACGGCGCAATGGGCGCACTGCAAGCGGATATTTGCGGCTCTCTTGAATGGGGAAAATCAGCTGATTTTCTCCTTTTATCCGCCTCTCCGTTTGGCAAAAATAAAAGGGAAGTAAAAGCCATCCATCCCCTCCGCGTCGTTCTACGTGGCAAAACCGTCTACGACACCTCCCCTCTCCTCGCCAAAACAGAAACCGTCTACGTTCCCACCAACGCCTGATGACCTTTTTCTGCGTTTCATGCCGGATGCGCCGATTCTCGTCTTGGCTCCATTCCACCTTGACTTACCGTATCTCCTTTTGGCCCGAATCAACGTATTTTTGCAGGCAAAGTATTTGTGCTTTGCCTGTTTTCTTTTTGCCATATACGGATGGCAGCTAAATATTAGCCTAAATCACTCTTCAATTTTTGGTTATCCTTACCCTTGCTTCTTGTGGATGATTATGTTAAAATGATATTTGTAATAATGGCGGTATTTTTTATAACCTGCCTGTTTGCAAAAGCTATGCCAATGCATTTTGGCATAAGCAATAAGAAAGGGTATGCTTGCATACGAAAAAAACATGGTCTCTATGAAATTCAAATCCATCGCACTTGTTCTCATTCTCGCCATGCTTTTGCCATGTGTTCCCGTATTTGCCGTGGCAGAAGGCGCCATTGACGCCCCCGACGTATCTCCTAAGTATGACATTGACACTTTTTATATGAACGAAGAAAACGGCGGTTCTTCACCCAGCAGCGGTAGTGATAACCGTTGGAACAGCAGTTCGAACGTAACCAGAACCAATATTGCTGATCCTCAAGATGCCTCCAATCAAATTGTATCCGTTTTGGCATCCGCAGGAAAAACCGGCTATATGCGAAAGAATGTCTACATGGGAGCAATCCCTACCGAGGGCTCACTTACCGTTTCCATTGACGTGAAAGTTCCTTCGCCTACCGACGATGCAAGCACACAAACCGTTGCGATCAAACTGTTTGGTCAAAGCCCCGTTACTTTGACGTATAACGCCTCTACAGGTAAGTTTGACGGTACATATTACGGTGAAAAATTTACTGTGGCATGCGACCAATGGATCCGTTTTTACAATATTATTGAGCCTAATACAGGTTTGACTTCCGCCTCCATTCAGTCTCAGCTCAGCGGTAATATGCTCAATCAAGAGGGAACCGCTATTTCCTATCTGCAAAAAGATACTGTCTTTTCCATGTCAAGTAAAACCTTAGAGCTTCATGTGAGCGGCGCATCCGGCAAAAAAGGTCTTGTTTATTTTGACAATATGTCCATCTTCAAAGCAGGTGACTTTGGGGAAGCGGTCGTGTCTACCGAATCTTTTGGCGACTATTACGGTAACTTTAATTTGTCAGGCAACGTAGCGTTGAAGCTCTACCACACCATTGACATGGCCACTCTTGATCTGAATGCCATTCGCGTGTGCGACAAATTGTCCCAAACCATTCCCTATACAAGTCTTACCGTTTCCCATGATGCGCGTACCTTTACCTTCAACTTTGCAGGCAATAAACTGCCAAAGTTTGAAGACGTGTATTTCTGCTTTGGTGATACCATTCGCGATTTGTACGGAAACGCTATGTATGAGCCTACCGTTATCCTTGCTACACTCGGAGATAACGCCGAGGTTCCCCCTCCTCCCGATGTAATTGAAGTTCCCTCCAACGGTTTCGTCATGCCCGACCAATGGAATACGGGCTACCGTTGCGACAAGAGCGAGCTTGTTCCTCTTGCGGAAAAATATCCCGAAGTGGTTGCCAACGGCAATGTCATTGATGAAAAAATCGCAAGACTGTACAATTACGAATTCAGCTATTTTTCACATACCGCAGGCATCTCTGTGATCGCAACCTCTCCCGTATATATCCATGACTTTTATATGAACGGCGGCGGTTTTTCAAACGGAAAATCCGGGAAAAATACCAGCTCCGAACGCCTGACCATTGCTTGGGGTGAAGGCGAAGGGAGTAAGGGCGACTTCTTTGGCGGTGGAAATATGACCATTTCTCATTGCTATATTCATGACGTTGGCGCTGACCACATGAAAGGCACCAGCGGTCACATCGTTGAATTTAATTATTTCCGCGACGGCGGAACAAGAAATCCCGGTGCCCATGCTGACGTAGTGCAGTTCATGGGTGATTTAAACGGTAAAAAAGCAGGTGTTGACGCTAAGTTTTACGGCAACCGTTTCGATGCGCCCCCTATGGCGTACGATCACGTGGCAAACTGCTGCTTTTTCTTCAAGCCCGAGGCAAAGAGTGTGGGCTACGTGAACGTGCAATCAATTGGCAACTGGTTTAACGGCGGCGGCTATACAACTTACCTCACCCCCGCTTGCGATAAATCGCTCTGTCAGCAGATTTACTATAACGACAACAAATGGGGTTACGGCCACAACTTCGGTCCAATGAACTACGACGGCTCTTGGGTAACCACGTATAACGGCTCTTACGAAAATAACGGCTACGTCACCGAACTCCAAACGGGAAGCGTTGTGTATTACAGCGGCACAGGCGAAAATGCCAACCGCGTCTACAAGGCAGAGGACATTGACAGCACCGAAGGCCGCGTCATGGTCAACCTTGCCAACTATATGACGATCGCCAGAGGCTTTGCTATTGAAGTAGAAGTTCTTGACACCGAAGGCAACGTTGTCACCTCTGCTCAAAAAACAGGTACCGTGCGCCGTTATACTCCCGTCAAAGAATACATGGTCTCTTCCAATCTCCGTGATACGGGGCTTAAGAATCCCGAAAACGGCAGTACCATCTACGAACTCATTGAAAAACCCGACCTGCCTCACGACGTTCCCGAATATGTTGAACTGCAAAACCTGCCCGCCGATATGGAAAATCATACCATTTCTGTAAAGGTATACGATACCACAAAGGGCAGACAGCTGATCCGTACTTCCACCCTTGGTCTTGAAGTTTACGATGATTGCCGTCCCAACGAATCCGGCAACCAGGATACTTACTATTCCGTCACTTTCAAAGACACAGACGGCAACGTACTTGCCATCCAATCTGTGAAAAAAGGCGAGAATGCTATCGCTCCCGAAGCCCCCGTAAAAGAAGGTTTTGTCTTTATTGGTTGGTCAGGTAGCATTACCAACGTGCAAAGCGACATAACCGTTTCCGCGAAATACGTGGTAGACGAACCCCCCGTGTATTATACCGTTACCTTTAAGGATGCCGAAGGTAATATCCTTTCCACCGAAACGGTTAGAAAAGGCCTTGCTGCGACCGCGCCTACGCCTCCCGAACGCTACGGATACGAGTTTACGGGCTGGTCTGCAAACTTCAGCAATGTCCAAGGAGATTTGGTCATTACCCCCAAATACGAAAAGCTTGATATGAGAAGCCAAGCGCTCAAAAACTTTGACAGCGCAGTGAGCGTGGCAGAAGGCGCAGCAAAATCCTCGCTTCTGGTTCGTCTTGCCAAGATCCAATCGGCTTACGATAAATGGCTGCTCGTAGATGCAAACGAAGAAGGGGCTGCAGAAGCATATGCACGCCTGGAAGCCATCGTCAATGCATACAATCGGGATATTGCACTCTATAACGGCACCATGGCTGACGCTGAAAGTGTCTCTCAAACCGTTATCAAGTGTTCTGTTCCCGAAAGAAATGACTAATAGAAAAGAAAAGGCTGAGTCGCTTGACTCAGCCTTGTTTTTATGGGAATCAGTGTTTCTTCGTTGCGATTTCAGAGAGCAGTTTTGCAAGAAACTCTTCTTTTGTAAAGCTACCGCCTTCACCCTCCACGCGTGCGCGAACGGAAACGGTGCCGCTGTTTTGCTCGTTTTCACCCACAATGACCATGTAAGGTACTTTTTCCAGTTGGGCTTCACGAATACGGTAACCGATTTTTTCGTTGCGGTTGTCAAGCTTCACGCGGATGCCCGCGCTTTCAAAAAGCGCAACCAGCTCTTCTGCATAGCCGTCAAAGTTGTTGGTAAGAGGCATAACTACTACTTGTGTGGGTGCGAGCCACAGGGGCAGGGCGCCTGCATATTCTTCAAGAAGCAGAGCAAGTGTTCTTTCGTAGCAACCAAGAGAGGTACGGTGAATGATATAGGGTGTTTTTTGGGTATTGTCGGAGTCGGTGTATTCCATACCGAACTTCTTCGCCAGAAGCATATCCACCTGAATGGTCACGATGGTGTCTTCCTTGCCGAATACGTTCTTCATCTGAATGTCCAGTTTGGGGCCGTAGAAAGCGGCTTCGTCAATACCAATGGCATAGTTTTCTTTGCCAAGGTAGCTGTCAAGCATTTCTTCCATGACTGCCTGTGCTTCATTCCATTGCTCAGGGGTGCCTTCGTATTTGGCGGTATTGTTCGGATCCCATTGAGAGAAACGGAAGGTACATCTGTGTTTCAGACCAAGCGTTTCCAGCATATAGAGAGCCAGGTCAAGACAGCCCTTGAATTCCTCTCTGAGCTGTTCGGGGCGGAGAATTAAGTGCCCTTCGGAAATGGTAAACTGTCTCACGCGAATGAGACCGTGCATTTCGCCGGAATCCTCGTTGCGGAACAGGGTAGAGGTTTCGCCCAGACGCATAGGCAGTTCGCGATAAGAACGCTTTCTGTTGAGGAATACCTGATATTGGAAGGGGCAAGTCATGGGACGGAGGGCAAAGCACTCTTTGGTCTCATCCTGAGGATCGCCCAGCACGAACATACCGTCAAGATAGTGATCCCAGTGGCCCGAAATCTTATACAGGTCAGACTTCGCCATCAAAGGCGTTTTGGTCAAGAGATAGCCTCTCTTTTGTTCTTCGTCTTCCACAAAGCGTTGGAGAAGCTGAATTACTCTTGCGCCCTTAGGCAGAAGAATAGGCAAACCTTGACCGATAGAGTCAACGGTGGTAAAGTATTCCAGGTCGCGGCCAATCTTGTTGTGGTCGCGTTTTTTGGCTTCTTCTACGGCTTGCAGATAAGCGTTCAGTTCATCCTTGGAGGGGAAGGCTGTGCCGTAAATTCTCTGCAACACCTTGTTGTTGGCATCGCCTCTCCAGTACGCACCCGTACAGGAGGTCAGCTTGAACGCCTTCACAGCGCCCGTGGAGAACAGGTGAGGGCCTGCGCAAAGGTCAACAAACTCGCCTTGGCGATAGAAAGAAATCTCTTCACCCTCTTCCAAGCCTTCAATCAGTTCGATTTTGTAGGGCTCGTCTTTCATGAGCGCAAGGGCTTCTTCTTTGGGCAGAGAAAACCGTTCGATTTTCAGGTTTTCTTTCACGATTTTTTTCATTTCGCCTTCAAGAGCTGTCAAGGCTTCGGGTGTGAAGGTGACTTCGCTGTCAATATCGTAATAAAAACCGTTGTCCACC
>JAZOBX010000190.1:0-2699 GCA_045596205.1 Eubacteriales bacterium
ATACGGACGGCAAAATACACAAGACCGATGACGATCAACGGTGCCGTGCCTACGGCAACGGAGGTGTCTCCCAGAGAGGCAAGGTCGAAGCTGAGACCCGACCGCACGAAAAACAAGAGCAAAATCGGGGGGCTGAAATAGTTGAGTTGCTTAAAGAGTTTATCGTCATTTGTGATATTCACGTAAACCATACCCATGGACATACATCCAAGGAGGGGAGACACGTCCAGCACCGCACACACACCGCAGAAGGCAAACATCAATGCCACGGAGATGATAAGACGGTTATCGGTAGACCGTTTTTTGGGCATAAGCCATTTCATAAACAGGCCGAACACACCGCCCAGCAGTAGAACGCCCAAATTGATCAACACGGGTCTGATAATGCTGCTAAAACTCATGTCGCTTGTCACCGCCACGGAAATGGCAACGCTGTAAGCAATCAGGGCAAGTACGTTATCTACCGCCACCACCTGCAGAAGCGTATCCACAAAGTCACCCTTGGCGCGGGTCTGGCGGATGGTCATAATGGTGGAAGCGGAGGCGGTGGCGGCGGCAAGAGCAGAAAGCACCACGGCAAAGGTCAGTTCAATGCCCAGCGCAAAATAGGACACGAGGAAAATGAGCAGCGAGGGTAAAAAGGCTTCAAAAAGAGTGATCACCAGCACCTTGCCACCGTTCTTTTTCAGCGAAGAAAAACGGAAAAATTCCCCCGTGCTGAATGCAATAAACGCCAGCGCTACGTCGGCAATAAAGTCCATGCCTTTGACCATCTCATCGGGAACAAGCCCAAGGACGGAAGGCCCCAGAAGAATCCCTGCCAGAATGTAGGCGGTGACGTTGGGCAGACGCAGTTTTTTGGTGATACGGGTCATGGCAAAGCCCGAAAACAGCATCAGCGCCACCGAAATAATAATCAGCGCCACAGGAGAGGTAATATTCAGTTGTGCATAGATATTTTGCAACATATTGCCACTCCTTTCAATTTTTTCTGCAGACCCGTTGCAATTCGTTACATTATATGATACACTAAAACAAAAGGAAAGTCAAATACTATTTAGTAAATTTACATACTTTTAATAAAAAGACAGACAAAAAAGACACGAAGGAGACTAAAAAATGACAGTCAACGAATACCAAGCCCTTGCCATGCGCACCTTAAATCCCGAACTTGGCGAAAAAGAAATTTTGCTCAACAGCGTCATGGGTCTATGCGGAGAAGCGGGCGAGGTCATTGACCACGTGAAAAAGCACCTTTGCCACGGCCACGAGCTGAACAAAGCCCACCTGATCAAAGAGCTGGGAGACGTGGCGTGGTATATCGCCGAAGCGGCGTATGCCCTTGGCGTGTCGCTGGAGGACGTACTGACCGCCAACATTGAAAAACTGAAAAAACGGTATCCCGAAGGCTTTTCCACCGAAAAATCCATTGCACACGAAGAATAATTCCACGCGCCAAAGGAGCATATCACGTGCCGAAGGCACATATCACTCCGCCCATGGCGGAATATCACGCCCGAAGGGCATATCACGCGCCAACGGCGCATATCACTCCGCCAAAGGCGGAATATCACGCCCGAAGGGCATATCACGCAAAACAGGCTTTCGCAAAATGCGAAAGCCTGTTTTGTTATACTCGTTATTTTTTAAGCAAAGTATATTCCCAGCGTCTTTCGCCGCGGATATCGTTTTGCAAAATGGTGATGTGATTTCTTTTCAGAAAGGCGGGAGAGGCGGAAAGGAAGCGGTCGATGAGGATTTTTCGCTCCGCTTCGGGCAGGTGCATAATGGAGGAGACGTAGCTTTCTTCGCTGATTTTGAGGGAGGTTTTGGCTGTTTTATACCCTATTTGCTTTGCAACAGCAGGAATTTGGTCGGGCAAAAACACGTTCACTCTACCGGGAGAGGCAATGGCAAAATAGTCTTTCCAAAACCGGTAATCCTCTTCACTGTGGATGGTGATATGGGCAAGGCGCACCTCTTTTTTTGCCACGCGGCGTAGCTCAGCCAGCGCCGTTTCCAGGTGTACGTATTGCAGTCCTTGGCGGCAGGCCACCGCTTCAAAGGCGTTTTCCTCCAAAGGCAACCGACAAACGTCTGCCACCACACGGCATATAGAGGAGGGGATTTTTTGCATCATCTCGGCGGAAATGTCGGTGGCAGTGGTGTGCCAACCCATTTTTTCTGCAAGACAAGCCACAGCCCCCGTACCTGCGCAAACGTCAAGGAACTGACGGTCTCCGAAAGGCGCGGGCACTAAATCGCGGATAAAATCTTCGTCGTGAATCCAGGAAAACTCATCGTCATACCCGTCTGCGCGGGCGGCGAAGGTACGTATCACAGATTGACGGTTCGTCATACTCGTTCTCCTTACGCTTGGGGCGAGTCCTCTGCTACGGGCCCACCGTAGAGGGTGCCGCATTTTTTCAGGCGTTCAAATTCTTCGGTGAAGGCTCTGGACAGCTTGTCCAGAATGGGGCTATAGGTGTTTGCTGCAACGAATGCAGGGGTCAGACCTTCGCCGCGCATCATGGTGCCGTCGCCGTGGTACATACGGTAAAACTGCATGGTGCACCAGATGGGCTTCATGTCCTCGTCATACACCATAGAGGCGCGGACGGTGGGAACCACGTTGGCGCAGTAGAGGTTGAGCTTTTTCTGCTTGCTCTTGCGCTTTTGCTTCTGGTTATAGTCGCTGA
>JAZOBX010000191.1:0-7826 GCA_045596205.1 Eubacteriales bacterium
TGATGCTTTTCAGAATATGGGTGGCAGGTGACACAAAATTTGCCAAGAGCTTTATGTGGACGGATGCTTCAATAGAGGCTTACAAAAAGGATCCCGAGAATTTCAAGATCATGTCCTACGATCTGCGCAGCTATACCATGTCCTTTGAAAAGGAGGACGGCACCTATGAGTCTGAAAGGTTCGTTCGAAACGATATTACAGAGGACGGATATTTCCAAGTTAATAACATGATGTACGTTGAGGCAACAAAGGAGCTTCAATTTACGATCAGATACACCACAGCCTCCGTTGAGTACCTGCAGACCTATTATAATCTCAAGGAAAAGCCCAAGGGAATTCCTTATCACTTTATGGTATACGAGGGTGATATCTGCTTTGACGATTATACCTACACCACGGATACAAGATTCATATATACCTATTGCAGAGTGGTGTTCAGCGGTATAGATATAGACGATTTCGACTATTTGTATCTTGGCGTGTTCTATGAAAATATGGCAGACTTCAAATATCCGTACGAATCCATGATGATATACGATTCGTATCTCGATATGGATGAGTACAGCGTAAAAAAGGCTCTTCCTGCCAAGCTTGAAAAGGATATAAGAGAGTCTGAGAATATACCCGTAAAGAATCTTCCCGTTCCAGGTGAAAAGGACGAGGGGGAAGACAAGACAGAAGACAAAACAGAAGATTGATATCAGGAGATCACTATGATATTGGATGCAAAACAGACCACGGTGGCTTACCGTTGCCCATATTGCGGATGCACCGTTTTGAGTATGGTGGGTATTTTCGCTTTGTCGGGCGATTTTCTGCGCCTTAAATGCAGTTGTGAAAAAAGCGAGATGACCATTCAGTACATGAAGGACAACAAAGTAAGACTTACCGTACCTTGTATCACATGTCCCACGCCTCATAGCTATATGGTGGATAAAAGTGTGTTTTTTGACAGAGAAAGCGTGCTTCGTGTTCCTTGCTCCTATACGGGACTTGACGTTTGCTTTATAGGCGAGAAGGAGGGCGTTTGCGAGGCGGCAAGGGCTGCTGATCTTGAGCTTGCAAAGCTCATGGAAGAGGCGGGACTTGATGATATAACCAAGCTTTACGACGCCGAGGACGATCTTCCCGAATACGACCCTCAGGTCAACGACGTAGTCAGGTATATGATCACCGAGCTCAACGAAGAGGGCAAGATCAAATGTAACTGTCAGAATAACGCTTTGGCAAGATATGATTTTGCCATAAAGGACGGAGAGCTTACCGTTTTTTGCGAGGAGTGCGACGCCGAGGTGAAAATGCCGATGACGGGCGCCTCTGCCGCAAGAGATATGGTGGATCTTGACGAGCTGATACTCAGATAATTTATGTAACAAAACGATGGGTGCTTCATACTATATTAGAGAAGAGGGGGCAACACCTTCTCTGTGTAATATAAAGGAGGCATACAAATGAACTGTCTGTGTAATTGGTTTGAGGATTCTACCGTTTGGCTTATTATAATTGCTCTGCTTATCCTGTACTTTGGATGCAACGGCGGCTGCGGCAATAGCTGTGGCAACGGCTGTATCTCCGGAAGTAACAACGGCTGCAATACCGGCTGTGGCTACGGCTGTGGCTGTCAGTAAGCAATAACGGGCTGATATAAACGTCCGATAATAATGTGCCTGCGCGCCTTTGGCGTGCAGGCACATTATTGGACTCAAGTATAGGACAAATTTTGGCACATATGTAGAATTTTTTCATTTATCCCAATTAAATTTCAAAAAAGACTTGATTTTTTTGTCAGAATGTATTATTATATGTATGTATGTAAATTTGTACAAAAAACTCAGGATATATAGATAGACAAAAGAGAGGATACTATGGCATCATTCAAGAAAATAGGTATTCTTACGTCGGGTGGAGATGCGCCCGGTATGAATGCGGCAATTTATGCGGTTACCGAGCATGCAACTGAAAAGGGCATTAAAGTAGTGGGTATCAACGAAGGCTACAAAGGTCTTCTTGCCCGTGATTTTATAGAGCTTACCCCCACGTCAGTCAGAAATATTATTTCCCGCGGCGGCACGATCCTTAATTCGGCAAGATGCGTTGAATTCAAGGAGCCCGAAAAGGTAAGAGAGTGCGTAGGCATTTGCCGCGAAAACGGAATTGATG
Organism: Eubacteriales bacterium; assembly: GCA_045596205.1. Taxonomy (GTDB): domain Bacteria; phylum Bacillota; class Clostridia; order Oscillospirales; family CAG-272; genus UBA1740. The sequence continues at coordinate 2,161 of JAZOBX010000191.1, forward strand.
GAATCGTTACCATCGGCGGCGACGGAACCTTCAGAGGCGCTACCGACCTTACCGCTCACGGTATTCCCTGCGTCGGTATCCCCGCAACCATAGATAACGACATTACCTCTACCGAGTCAACCATCGGCTTTGACACCGCTATGAACACCGTCATGCAAATGGTAGACCGTCTCCGTGACACCTGCGAATCTCACGCCCGCTGCAACGTGGTTGAGGTCATGGGCAGAAATGCAGGGGACATTACCCTGCAAAGCGCTGTGGCTGTAGGCGCTACCGCCGCCGCCATTCCCGAGGTGCCTTTTGACAAAGCCGCTCTCTTCCAGAAGATTCTTCACAGCAGAGCCCTGGGCAAACGTAACTTCCTGGTCATCGTTTGCGAAGGCATGGGCGCAGACTTCGCCCCTACCCTTGCCAAAGAAATTCAAGAACACACAGGCGTGGAAACCAAGTTTGCCCGCCTTGCCCACGTGGTACGCGGCGGTGTGCCTACTCTCCGCGACCGTTATCTTGCCACCGTCATGGGCGAAGCCGCCTGCGACTGCCTCTTTGAGGGCAAGAGCAATCTGGTGGTATGTAAACAAAACAGCAAGATCGTCTTTACCGACATCAACTACGCCCTGACCCTCGACCAGATGAACAAACGCAAGCTGAAGGACAGCGCGCTGGACAAGTATACCGCAGAGCAGGTGGAAGCCATGCGCCGCGTATGCGAAGAACGCCAGCGCACGATCGAAGACGTATACCACACTTTGAACCGTTTGAGTCTGTGATGCTATGAAAGAAAGAGAACCTCTTACCCTTGCCCTTGCGGTAAACAACCTTCTCTGGGCGGTGGTGCTGGGCTTTTTCGTGGCGATTTTCGCCATTAACCTGACGCCAAGCGACGCCCCTCTTGCCCCCTGGGTCAGTCCGTTTCTTTCCTATGGGCTGCTATACAGCATCGGCGGCGCGGCGCTACTGCAGACCTTCCGTCGCAAGAAAGAAAACTCATCCGATACCGCGTTCGGTTTAAAACTGGTGGTGCTCACCATTTATCTGCTGTCCATTACCGCAGGACTGCTGAAGCTGCTCACTACCTGACTCTATCACCCATTTTGCCATACGGCAAAGTGGGTGTTTTTTTGCGCAAAATTGCCATATTGCGTGATTGTATTTATTTTCACTCCATCTTATTGCACAAAAAAGCAACCGTTTTTTGTGGGTTTGGTAAATTGATTCTATAAATATACTTATGATACAATTAAAGGTAGCGTGGCGAAAGCCATAAAAACAACACAGGAGAAACCAACATGAAGCAAAGAATTGTCAGCCTTTTCCTTCTTGCCGCATTTTTGCTTTTGGCAATGCCCATGACTTTGCCCGTTTTGGCAGACGTGGACCCTGACAAAGCCATCGGCGAAGGCGAAGCCGTGTGGGATGGCTCTACCAAAGATGCCAGCTGGGTGGATGCAGACACCTACGCCACCACCACGGAATACCACTTGACCACCGCCGCACAGCTGGCGGGCTTGGCCACCTTGACCGCTACCTACGATTTCAGCGGCAAAACTATTTATCTTGACAATGATATTTATCTCAACAATATCAGCGAGATTGTCTCTGATACCAACTTTACCCGTGCCACCGACCACAAGTGGGGCACAAGCCATATGATCAAAAACTTCAAAGGCACCTTCGACGGCCGGGAACACGCTGTATACGGTCTGTACGTTGACGTCAGCGACAACGGCGGCGCAGGCCTCTTTGCCAGTTTTGGTAAAGCAAGTCCCACCGTCAAAAACCTGAGTGTGAAGTACTGCCATGTAAAAAATGCCCGCGCAGGTGCGGGGGGCATCGTGGGTGTCATTGGCTCCAACGGTAGCAAGGCCGTTGTCCAAAACTGCCACGTTGTGGGTATCATCTCCGCAGGCTGGGGCTTTGCAGGCGGTATCGGTGGCGCACACGCCACAGAATACCTTTGGGCAGGTACCGTCAGCGGTTGCTCCTTCCGCGGATCCGTGACCTCCACAGGTGACCGCGACGGCAGATACAAGGCCGCCGCAGGCGCAGGCGGTATCACTCCCGTTATCAAAATGACCTCTGGCAGCGCCAAAGCCACCATTCGTGACTGCTATGTATACGGCAACGTTTCTGCCACCCATGCAGGCTTTGCAGGCGGTATCGTTGGTTTGGTTGAAAACTCCAACCGCAGTAACGCTTCCATTCTCAACTGCGGCGTATCGGGCAACGTCAACGGCGGTAAAATTGCCACCGACGGCACTTCCGTCATCGCCAAGGGCGTGGGCGGTATTGTGGGCTACGTCAAAACCTCTGCCACCGTCAACATCCAAGGCTGTTACAGCGCTGCTACGTATTCCATCGCCGACGCATCCATTCCCGTAGGTGCGGTGATCGGCACGCTGGAGACCTCCTCGGGTGCTGCGCTGAGCCTGGCAGATAGCTACTATCTCCTGGATGCGGCAGGTGTGACCACCGCTCCCATTGGCACACAAACCGACGCCGCCTACAAATACACCGAAACCGCCACCGAAATCACCGTAGAAGAAGCCACCGCAAGAGCAAGCGGCTCCCTTCTGGTGCGCCTCAACGAGTGGGTTTCCGCTCATGCGGGCTATATTTCCTGGCACATCGGTCACCACGGCTACCCCGTCCATGAAACACTCCCTGCAGAAACCGACTATATCAGCCGGTTTGACGAGCTGGAAAACGTGGTAACCGTGGGTACACTTCGCGGCGCGGAGATCCGCCTGACCAATGCCAGCTCCACCGTCCTGCGCTTTACGGGTGCTGTTAAAGACAGCTACGTTGCCTCTCTTGTGGCAGAGCATACCGAAGGCGGTGTGGCGCCTACTGTGGAAGTGGGCACGCTGGTCATGAAGACCTCTGATATGGAAGCCTTCAACCTGACCCCCTCCGCTTCTTATCTGATTGAAAACAATCTGGTGAACTGCCCCATGGTGCAGCTCTCCTTTGAAAATGCCAAAGCCGATGCCCAAACAGGCACCCACTACTGGTATGCCACAAGCGAAGAACAGTCTGTCTCTGACCTTTCTGTTCGCCACAGCGCGCTCTCCTACGTAAAGGTAACGAAAGCCACGGGCGAAACCTTCTTCTACGATGCGCCCTATGACAGCGAGCACAACGTAAGAAGCGCCCTGCAGATTGCCCGCATGGCATACGCCGACAGAAACACCGAAGGCGCAACCGTCTATTCTGCGGCAAAATTTGCTGTCATTAAAGCCTATCTGGATCACTCCGTATACGTCACCGCCACCGACGGGGGCGTGAGCATTGTGACCGACCACGGCGAATACTACGCCAACCCCTATGCCGTAGAAAGACTGGCAGACGGCACTCTGGTGCTGACCGCTCCCCATCTTACCGCCAGCAGTAAACTGCATCTGGTGGTCAACGGCATCCGTTACACCGACGAAGGCAGTTACCCCAATGCCGAATTTACCGCCGAGGCAGGCAAGGTTTCCGTAGTGCTGAGACCTTCCGAAAGCGGCGTTGCCAGCATCACTCTGGCGCCTGCGCGCGTGGTGGCTTGGCAAGACTTTGACCTTGACCTGACCCTGGCAAACAAAGTCACCAAATTGGATGCCTCCAACACCGACCCTGTGACTCTCGTTTGGTCTTCTTCCAACACAGACGTGGCAACCGTAGACGAAAACGGCACCCTTACCCTGCTCTCTCCCGGTACCACCTACATCGTGGCAACCACTCTTGACGGTGTTGTGTCCAACACCGTGACTCTGGAGGTCACTCCTCCTCAAAACCGCGCCGCAGACCAAAAGATGAGTCTGCCCGCTACCTCTACCAATCGCATTGACGTGGCAAAATACCTCGCCCTGCCCACAGGCGGTTACGGCTCTGCCCAGATCGCTATGTGGAAAGGCGATGCCAAGGGCGCCTTCTCCATTACCATCGACGACTCTATGGAATGGGAATTTGACGCTTGGAACTATGCCTCTCAGCGCAACAATCTGCCTGTCACCTTCATCGTTCCCGCCAACCTGGCAGGGTCTGATGCAGAATTCTGGCGCAAGCAAATTGCCGCAGGACAGGACGTGCAGTCTCACTCCTGGTCTCACTCCACCAACACCGCCATGTCCACCTGGTCCACCGCGCAGATCTGGATGGACTACTACGATTCCATCAAGCCCATCTATGACGTAACAGGTCAGCCCGTAGAGGTCATCGGTTACTCCTACGGCTACGGCCTTGGTGAATATGCAGGCAGACTGTTTATCAGCGGCCGCGGCACCGCAGGCACGCCCAACTACGGCGGCAAGATCAAATACCAAGCCATCAACTCCTGCTCTATGCACTTCTACACCGACATTACGGGCATGATGACAAGAGCAAGACAGGTCTACACCGAAGGCGACCAATACTACGGCGGCTGGACCAACTACCACTTCCATCAAATTGACTTCTCTTCTTACACCGAAGCAGACGGCACGGAGATCACCTCCGAATCCCAGTGGCTGGATTTCTGGTTCTCCTACTATCTCCAGCCCCTCCGCGACAGCCGTTCCCTGTGGTGCGACACCTACCGTAATATTGCCAAATACGGCCAGGAACGCGATACCGCCCAGCTGACTGTGGAATCTGTCAGCGACAGCGCCATTTCCGTTTCTATCCACGACCAGATGGACGACACCGTCTTTACCGAAGCCCTTACCGTAAAAATCATGGTAGACGACACCTGGCAGGACGTGGTTGCCACCGATGCGCAAGGCAACCAGGTCTTTGCGGAAATCGTGACCTATGACGAAGGCAGATTCGTTTACGTGGACGTCGTACCCGACCAAGGCACCGTGACCGTCACCGCCGTGAAATAAGAAAGGGGGAAAACACAATGAAAACAAGAAATCTCTTTACATTGGCGCTTATACTGCTGCTCACCCTTTCTTTTGTGGGCTGTCAGGCCATTACGCCCGTTGTCACCACCACCCATACCCATGCATTTACTTATCTGCCCCTGGAAGCAGATCCCGAACAACACCAAGGCACCTGCACTTGCGGTGAGGTCACCGAAGCAGAAGCCCACAACTACGTCGACGGCATCTGCTCTGCTTGCGGCGCGGAAGAGCCCGCTCCCCACGAGCATGAGTACACCTATGCCCCCTCTGCCAACGGTCACATCGGTACCTGCGGTTGCGGTGACACCACCGAAGAACAGGCGCACACCTATGTAGACGGCATCTGCTCTGTTTGCGGCGCGGAAGAACCCGCTCCCCATGAGCATGAGTACACCTATGCGCCCTCTGCCAACGGTCACATCGGTACCTGCGGTTGCGGTGACACCACCGAAGAACAGGCGCATACCTATGTAGACGGCATCTGTTCTGTTTGCGGTGCGGAAGAACCCGCTCCCCATGAGCATGAGTACACCTATGCCCCCTCTGCTAACGGTCACATCGGTACCTGCGGTTGCGGTGATACCACCGAAGAACAAGCGCATACCTATGCAGACGGCATCTGCGACCTTTGCGGCGCGGAAGAACCCGCTTCCCATGAACATGAGTACACCTATGCACCCTCTGCCAACGGTCACATCGGTACCTGCGGTTGCGGTGATACTACCGAAGAGCAACCCCATACCTACGTAGAAGGCGTTTGCCCCGTCTGCGGTGCGGTTGAGCCCGATCCCGACGACG
>JAZOBX010000192.1:0-10400 GCA_045596205.1 Eubacteriales bacterium
AAAGGGAAGGAGAAAAAGATGATAAAAAATAAAACCGTCAGGCTGACCGCATTGGTCTTGGTGCTTGTATCGCTACTCAAGTCGGATCGTAGCCATGTCGTTCTGTGAGCCAAGGAGTTGGCTAAGACATTTGTCTTCCTAAGACCGCTTGGCCTCCGACTTAAAGGGAAGGAGAAAAAGATGATAAAAAATAAAACCGTCAGGCTGACCGCATTGGTCTTGGTGCTTGTATCGCTACTCCCTTTGCTGGTCGGTTGCATTCCCTATGACAAAAAATGGGCAAAATTCAGAACTTTAGAAGACAATGAAATTTACTATTTTGAGATAGACGACACCAACTATTTTTGGTATTCCGAGCCAAAGTCCTACGGAGAATGGGTCAAAGGAGAGGAGCGGATGCTCTTTACCATGCAATTCACCCGCGGCAATCACTATGATCCTCCCACCGACTGTATCCTTCGTTTTCACGACGAATACGGTAGCTGCATAGCGGAGCTGACGCTACATATGGATACCTTCACCAATTTGGCCACCAATTATAACGGTTCTCTTTGCGCAAAGGCCGACGCACCTGTCATTTATATGGAGCAACACCGAGCAAAAATTGAAGGCCTTCTGGACGGCGTAAGGTTTGTTGGCAACCGCATTCGGAAGATACGAAAAGACGTGGAAGACTTTGCTCCCGTGCAAGAGTCGATTACGCAATTTCTCTATAGAGCAGAATCCTCCCCTGTGTATATCTGTGAAGAGCTGGGACTCTGGTATGAGTATTACATCATCTCTTATGACCGTACCTACATGACCGGTAAAATGCTCATTGACGGAGAGTGGAGGTTGGTAGACTTGTTTTGGGAGGGAAATGATACCTTATACGTTTGTCTGGATGGCGAATATAGAGGTTCAGAGCTTGCCTTCTACTTTGTTTGCGAAGATGAAAACGGTTTTTATTTATTGGATAAAGCCACGGGAAAAACAGGACGCTTGGTGGAAACCACAGTTGAAACAGACCCGAGAAAAGACGATCCCTATTTCCAATTCCTTCTTCCCACAGACGGAGAGGGCAACCGCTACAAGCTGGTTTGCGAAACCTTAGGCTTTTCCTTTGATGCTGGGACCCGCGACGGCGTCTGGGTCAGTGGTACCGAAAGTATACCCATCTATGCAGAAATATTCTATTGGGGCTCGCTTGTTGTGTATACAGAAAAAAGAGCGAACGCCAAGTATGTGCTATTTTGCGGATTTGTGGAAATGATTGACGATAACACCGCCCGCTTTCGAGTGAATGATTATGAAGGCATCGTTCCCATCACCGAAATCATTCTCACTAAAGTGCCAGTAGAACCCCAAAGCTAATCCACCAAATATCCCTGTTTTTGTAAAAAAACCATCTCAAAATGCTCTTATAAGAGGTTTTGAATTGAATACTGATCACCAAGGAGATAGACGATGAAGTGTAAAGCTTGCGGTGCGGAAAGCGGAAAATATCCTCTTTGCCGTGTGTGTAATATCAGAAAAGAAAAGGGCGAAATTGTCAAATGCTTTTCTTGTGGAAACTGGCATTTGGCGGGCACGTCTTGCCCTGCTCAAAAAAGTTATGCAGAAAAGAGCAGTAACAACTATTTGTATGATGCAAAGCAATATTTGATCAGCCGTTCTGAAGATTCTTATTTTTCAGCTATTTTGTCTGCTTTGCCCAATGGTTATCATGCTTTTCCACAAGTGAATCTTGCTTCCTTTGTGGTAAAAAATGATGATTCTCCATTTCATAATGAACTGTTTCGCAATGTTGATTTTTTGGTGACCAACGAAAGGTATGCCCCCTTATTTGTGATAGAAATCAACGACCGGACCCATCTTACCAAAGAGCGAAAAGAACGAGATGAAAAGGTGCAAAACATTTGCGAAGAAGCGGGGATTCCTGTTGTTCGTTTTTGGACAACGTATGGTGTAAATCAGGAATACATCTCCCAAAAAATCAGCGAAACGATACAGTCTCTTCCTGTTCCAAGAGTGCATCATTTTTCTCAAAAAGCCGCAACCGCTGAAGTGCCAATGACACCAACGCCTGCATATGCATATGTTCATAATAGCGGAGGGGGAAAAAGCAAGTCCGGTTGTTATATCGCTACCTGTGTATACGGTTCATATGATTGCCCCGAGGTTTGGACGTTACGCCGTTTCAGAGACGGGAAGTTAGCCTCCTCGCGGTGTGGGAGATGGTTTATTAAGTGCTATTATTGCATTAGTCCTACTTTGGTAAAATGGTTTGGCAAGTGGAAATGGTTTCATAAGGTATGGAAGCCTGTCCTTGACAGTTTTGTGCGAAGGTTGACCGCAAAAGGATACGAAAACACTCCCTACCAAGACAAACATTTATAGACAAAAAGGAAAAGCGAGCCGATATTCGACTCGCTTTTGTCATTATTTCAGATAGTCTGTGATGTTAAAATACTGTTTCGCCAATTTGTTGATTTCAGAAATGATTCTGTCGGTAAGCGTTTGGCGATCTCTGTAATCATCCTTTTCAATTTCAATCAAAGGAATGTTGTGTTCCTTGTAGGCTTTGCGTTTGCGTTCCTTATTTTGAAGATATTCTTTGGTATTCATACCCCAATACTCAATGTAAATGCCGTGTCTGCTGTCGGTAATGGGAATAAACCAATCGCATTTGATGGTTTGCTCATCAGAATCAATCGGTACTTTTTTCTCATAGCAATGCACAATGCGGTTTTCATAGAGAATATCATCAATGATAATTTCGGGGTCGCTTTTTACATAGTGCCCGTCACAGGTGCGGCGAAGTTCTTCTTTGTGGCTATCCTTTTGTTTGACTTCTTCAGACACTTTTACTTCTTCTTTTGGCTTTTTGGAAGAAACGATGTCTTTGATGTCGTTTACAACTCTATCGGTGAGAGAAGAATCGTGGAACAGCTCATAAACAAAATTCGCAATCGCCATCAATTTATTGCAGTTGCTCTTGATATAGTCGAATGTCTTCATCCTATATATGTTGGAACGCAAATTAAAATAATAATCCTTCATATCAAAGGATTTGGCGTTTTTGTCAAAACTCTCCTTAAAATCGCGCATTTCGTAATAGCAATCGCGGCAAAGATGACCGTTGGGGGCTTGCGCGGAACAAATAATGCAGGTTCCGTCACCTGTTGCGCCTTTTACCAAAGTGGCAGGAGAGACTTTGGCAGAAGTGGGCTTGGGCTGTGGTGCGGAAGCGGTTTTTTGAGGGTGTGCGGTTGTTTTGCATTCGCATCCCTTGTCTGTATAGTACCATTTGCCGCAGTCAGGGCATTTTGCTGCCTTGCCTTCTTCTTTTAATTTGTTACATTTGAAGCAGAGAAAATATTTACCACTTTCTCCGCCACAGAGATTACATGCCATGGTGAGACCTCCAAAGAAAAAGATATTTCATTTTAACATGTTTTGCGGTTTCCGTCAAGGGTCGTTTTACTGTATTAGCGGCGGCGTTTGCGATAGACAAGAACCGCCACAGAGAAGGAAGCGATGAGCAAGGAAGCGAGGATAAAGCCTGTCATCACAAGCCACAGAGGGGGTGGGAGTTTATGGAAAGAAATTTCCACAAAGGTATTTTCGGTCACATTCTCAATGGTGAGGATTTGAGTGGGGTCTACAGGAGAGCCGTTGATGACAATGGAGTCTACATAAGAGCCCTCGTCGGGAGTGATAGTAACGGTTAAGCTTTCGCCGTATGCCAGGGGCAAAGTGCCTTCGGGGGAAATAGTGCCGCTGCCGTGGCAGTGCAAAATGACGTTGAGAATGATTTTCTCAAACTCCACGGAAAGGGTTTGGTCAGAAGATACGTCTGTAAAGGTGAAAGTGTCTACCGCGCCTACCGAAACGCCGTTGACCTTCACGTCCTTGACTCTGTAGCCTGTGTCGGGGGTGAAGGTGTAAACCTTCGTTTCTTCGCAATGGATAGAGTGCTGATTTCCCTCCGGGGTAGCGGTGCCGCCCAAACCTACGTCTACTGTAACGGTATATCTTAAAACGGCTCTGAACTGCGCCGTATAGGTGACGGCACCTGTGACAGGGGAGATTTCGGGGCTCCAGCCGGTGAAAAGATAGCTGTGCAGCTCGTCATTTGGCTTTTGAGGGAGAGAGGCGAGGCTGTATTTTGGCAAATCTCCGTAATAGACATTTTCTTGGGCAAGAATCGCGCCGTCCCAGTTTTCCCAGGTGACCGTGTAGGATCTTTTGTTTCGTCTTAGCTCCACCTCAATATGGGGCTGGGCGGGGTTGACGCAAATGGCGCGGCGGTACCAGTTGGTATTTCTCCCGACTTGAAGGGTGGAAAGAGAGGAAAAGTCTGTGGGGGCCGTGTAGCTGTATTCAGCGGTATTTGACGGTCTTTTCACAAAGATATATACCCATTGCCCTGTCATATAGGTGGTATCGGTGTCGCCCTCGGTGGCATTGGGGTCGGCAGAAATATAATGCTCGGTCACGTAATCGGGTACGGAATAGGTCACGTTCACCGGCACAATCGGTTGCTTTTGGGCAGAACCGGTGCTGATTTTGAGCATATTGTTTTTTGCTGCCATAAAAAGCGTTTTGGCATATACCCCGTTGCCATAGGACGTAAAGGAGTTCACGTCATCCAAAATGTAGAAATAGCCCGGCTCGCCGTCACGGACCTGAACACAGAGAGTATATTGAACGGCGGTAAGCGGTCTGGCCAGCGGAGGGAGACATTGCCCATTATAAAAATATTCCGTTTTCGTGCCGTTTTTCCTTGCCAGATAGGCTGATTCCACGTTTTCACCAATGTTCAAATAGAGATAAATGCCCTCGGCAAAGGTGGCAACAATGGATATATCCTCTGTGACGTTTTTTAGGAAAATACCCTTTTCAGCAATCTCTACCAATTCTTTTTGACTGACAGACACGCCGTTCATTTCAACATTAAACAAGCAATGGTTGCTATTGGGGGTAAAAATGTAGTGCGCCACGTCACTTGGACGAAGGGAGATTGTTTCGCCGATGGAGGAGGTGCCGTTTCCAACGACGGTTAACTCCACATTGCAGTATTCTTCCTCTGCCCAGCGGGCGTAAACGAATACGGTATTGGAATGATTGTAATATTTTTTATAGTGGGAAAGCGCATTCAGACCGGGGTCTTCGCCCATGTGGTGAATATCTTCCCAGTCAAGATAGTAAACGCCGTTTTCCTCGGTCAGTTGTTTTGAACCGTTGCCGTAATCCAAATACCAGCCCGCAAAGGTATATCCGGGGCGGGTGGGGGCGTAAAGGGTCAAGGGAGAGGTGGGGCTTGCCAGCTCTCGCTTGAAATTTCCCGAGTGGTTTTGGCCGCCGCCAAGGTCGTAATAAATATTGACGGGCTGAAGGGAGTCGTCTGTGTAATACTCAAAACGGAAAGTGTAGGTAAGACTGTATCCTGTTTTTGAGGGAACGGTATGGGTAACGGTACAGCTTTTGCCGTTGGTGATCTCATAGGAAAGGGTAGGGAGTGCCATGTTCTTTTCGGAATACACCGATTGAGGCAAGGCGCAGAAAGAGAGCGTACCGCTGGTTTTATTGGTGTAGATCACGTATTCTTTGGTAGGAGCGGTAAAGCTGTAAAATTCCAGATCTCTGCCCGGACTGATGGCAAAACTGTTTTTGTCCGTGTCCAGCTCCAGACTTTCACCGAAAAGACCGTAGGTTACGTAAAAATTATTGAGATAGGTGTCGGTTTCTGTGCCGTTTGAGTAGGTGACCAGCATCTTATATTGACCGTAATCGGCATTGTCACGGGCAATAGAGAAGGTTTGGTTTCTTTTGTTGATATGAATATCAAACCGGTTTGTGACGTTGGCTTCTCCCAGATAAATCGCAATAGACCGAATGCTCACATTGCTTGGCGCAAGGTAGGAATAGGTGAGATTGACGTCATCGTAGAAAATATTTTTTTGCTTAGTAGGGGCGGTTTCGGCCTTATAACTGCCGTAGTATTTACCTTTTACACCGGTGGGATACGCGTAGCCTTCCTCGATTTTATCGTAAAAATAAAAGTCTTGGTCAGTGTTTGTCATATATTCATAGCCTGCGATCTGGCTGATGTTTTCGTCTTCGTAGAAAACAAGGGAGATACCGTCTTTTCCGTTGGTTTCCGTGTAGGAATTCAGAATGATCCACGCGCCGCGAAATACGGTGGGGGTGTCGGAGCCGTCGGTAATCACTTCCTTGGTAAAGCTGTCATCCCAACCAATCACAGAAACTGCGTGGCTGGAATTGGTATTCTTTTGGTTGGGGGGAAGATAAGAGGATACCTCGTCAATGGTATACCCCTCATGGAAGGAAAACGCCATATAGAGGCTGCCTTTTTCCAGGATGTGGCGTTTGATTTCTTCTATATTTTCTTGCTGATAAGAAATATAGCTGCTGTTTTGGGTCAGGCAAGACGACAAACTGTCGCATGCGTGCTTTCGCAGAAAGTTATAGTAGTCGGCAGCATTCTGGCTGCTGGTGGTATAGGACTCTTGATAGGGAAGGTCGCACTCCAGCATAAGGCCTGACGTTTTCATGGCGTTATAGTGCGTGCTGATACTCCCGCCTGCCCCAGGCTTGCTGTATCCGCCGCATTGGCAGGCAGAAATCCCCGGCCAAAGCTCGGAAAAATCGTAGTATTCTCCCGTGGCCTTCATAATGGTGGTAGACGCCGCCATAGTGGAAGCGAAGTTCCAGCAATAGCCGTGGACGTCTTGGTTTTGCGCCAAGACGATATATTCGTCTCGCATACAGTATTCTTCGGGGAGGGGCTGTTGTTCGGGCGCGTGTTCGGCCGCTTTTCCTTCCGCATACGCCTCATAGGCAAAAAATGTGGGTGAAAGGAAACTGCTCAGCATGGCGAGCAGAATAAGGCTGATCCCTAAAAAACGTTTGGTTTTCACTGTTGTTTTATTCCTATATAAATTTTATGTGTTGGAGAAACGCAAAAAGGGTAGGGGTTTTGGGGTGAAATGCCGTTTTTGGTATCAAAATTACTTGTGGTATGACTTTCCCGCCAAAATGGTAAAAGAGCGGTAGAGGGTTTCCATGAGCAACACACGGCAGAGCTGGTGGGGGAGTGTGAGGGCGGAAACCGAAAGCTTCAGGTCGCAGGCCTGCTTTACCGTATCGTGCAGACCGTGGGAAGAGCCGATGATCAGAGTAATTTTGCCCGAGGCGTCCTGGGCCTTTTGCAAAGTTTTGGCAAGGGTTACCGAGTCCATGGCTTTGCCTTCCACACAAAGGGCAATGCGATAGGCGTGGTCGGGCACGTGAGAAAGGATTCTTGCCCCTTCGCTCATAAGGGCCTGCTGGATTTTCTGAGGGTTGTTTTCGTCGGTGATGCGCTCTTCTTTCAGCACCACTGCGCTGAATTGGCAGTATGCGGAAAGCCTCTTTTCATATTCGCGGCAAGCCTCTTGCCAGTAGCTTTCCTTAAAATTACCAACGCAGATGAGAGTGACTTGGGTCATATGTACCTCTTACACTTTTATGTGGTGAGGCTGTCGCAAGTGCGACAGCCGTCGATATGCGATGCATGCGCATCGCTCGATATGTTCCCTATGAAGCATAGGCAACCCGATATTGGGACAAACGGATTTAATTATTTGCGATAAAGGGTAGAAAGGGCAGTGGCAAGGGCTTCAAGGAAGCGCTCGCGGTCGGCGGGGGTGTGGTCTGCGCCAAAGCTGAGGCGAATGGTGGAGAGCGCTTCCTTTGGGGCAAGGCCAAAAGCGGAAAGGGCTTCCGAGGCTTTTGCCACGCGGTTGTTGGAAGAGCAGGCAGAGCCTGCCGACACGCAAATGCCGCGGGAAGACAGGAAATTCAGCAGAGTTTCAGCAGGGAGGCCGGGGACGGAAAGGGAAAGAATGTGAGGAGCGGGGTTTTTCGGTATGTTCAGCTTCACCGCGCCAAAGCGAGGGTCGGCGGAAAGGGCTTCCACCATTGTCTGGCGGAAGGCGGCGGTTTTCTTTATGGCGTCTTCCATTTTCTTTTTGCCGATCTCACACGCCACGCCAAATGCCAGAATCCCCGGCATATTTTCGGTGCCCGAGCGCAGGTCGGCGGATTGTCCACCGCCCATGAGACGGGGCACGATGCCTTTGGTTTTGATTACGTCTTTGGAAATCCACAGCGCGCCAATACCCTTGGGCGCGCCTACCTTGTGGCCGCTGATGGTGATCATATCCGCGCCTGAGAGGGCAGGGGAGAGGGGGATTTTCATAAAGGCCTGGGTGGCATCGGTATGGAGCAGAGCGTCGGGACATCTTTCGCGGAGCTTTTTGGACAGGTAAAGGGTATCGTAGACAGCTCCCGTTTCGTTGTTGATGCTCATGCAGGTGGCAAGAAGGGTTCTCTGAGAGAAAATGCTCTCGTCCACATCAAGGATGCCGTCTTTTGTAGGAATGCGGGATACCGTATACCCGCGGCCTTCCAGATAGCGGACGGGCTCGTCCACCGAGGAATGCTCCCCTACGGTGGTAATGATATGCCCCCCCTTCAGTCGGGGCTTGGCCTCTGCTCTGCCTAAAATGGCAAGGTTGTTGGCTTCGGTGCCGCCTGAGGTGAAGATCAGCATACCGTCCTTGGCGCCAAGGGCTTGCATGACCTGCTCCTGCGCTTTTTTGAGCAGGGCGGCAGCCTCTCTGCCGTGGGTATGGCGGGAGGAGGGATTGCCGTAGCACTCACCGCACGCCCGTGTCATCATTTCAATGGCCTCGGGATAAACGGGAGTGGTGGCGCTATGGTCAAAATATAGAATAGGCTCTTTTTCTGTCATGACATTTCCACCGTCTCTAAAATGCGTTGCCAGTCGGCTTGGTGTTTCGCGGCATTTTCGCTTTTTGCCACAAAGGTGAAGAGATACGCCCCCTGGCGCAGTCCCTTGGCGTCGCGGAGCATCACCTGCTCCACGGTAAAGGTCTGGCCTTCGTGGGTCACCGTCAGCTGCAAGCGGAAGCCCGCATTGTCACCGATGGTCTCAGGCTGCTCCACGTTGGGCATACTGACCACCGTCACGCTATCGTAGGTCTTTTCATAGTCTTCTACCAGATTTTCAAAATAGTCTTTCAGCTTGCCTTGGGTAAACAGCTGCATGGCCTGAATATTACTGCCGTCTTCTGCCACAGCACTGACCAAACCGTCAGACACCGTTACCGTCCAGCTTTGAGGCACGAACACAAGGCAACCTAAAATCCGCTTGTCAGAGGCGCATTTCATGCCTTCGGGGGCTTCTGTTTCGTAGGTAGGCTCAGGGCGCTTTTGGGGCGCGCCGTTTACCTTGAAATAGCTGATCAGATCCACAAAGCTCTGGGCGTGCTGTTCATAGCGGGAAAGGGTCTGCCCTTCGGCTTTGGTGGTTTCTGCCTGGCAGGTCAGCACGAAGAGAATGCCGTCGCCACCGTCCACGATGGCTTGGCGGTAGCCGTAAGACACTTCCTTGTAGTCTCCCGTAAACGCCACGTGATAGGCGGTACGGTCGGCAATTTTGCTTTCGCTTTCCTCGCTGACAGTAAAGTTTCCAAAGCGGTTTTGGTAGTCGGGAAGTGACGCTTCGAAATATGCCTTGGGGGTCAGCGCAGAGGAGACGGCGGCGCAGGACACAGAAGAGGAGTCAAGGGTGCTGGCATAGGCACAGCAAATATCTCCCGTATAGTAAGGGGTCCAGCCTTGGGGGACGTAGAGGGTAAAGCCGTCTACCTCAGGCGTGGATGCCAGAATAAACCCCTCAGGCGCACCGTCGTTTTGGGATTGCCCGCAAGAGGTCAGCATACTTGCCATCAGCAGAAGCAACAGAAAAATCTTAAAAAAGCTTTTCATCTTTGGTTCCTTTTTCTTTTAAGTATTGGCGTTTGCCATTTCTTCTGCCGCGCTCATTACGGCAAATTTGCCGCTTTCATAGGTTAACCCCCCCTGCATATAGGCAATATAGGGAGGTCTGACAGGACCGTCGGCAGAAAGCTCCACAGAAGAGCCTTGGGTAAACGCGCCTGCCGCCATGATGACGGGATCATTATATCCGGGCATTGCCCAGGGCTCGCAGGTGAGATACGCATCCACGGGAGAGCCGTGCTGAATCCCGCGGCAGAAGGCAATGAGCCCCTCGGCTGTGCGGCAGTAAATGGCTTGGATAATGTCTGCTCTTTTCTCTTGCCAATGGGGATTTGTATTGTATCCCATTTTAGAGAATACGTAAGATGCAAAATGGGCGGTTTTCAGGGCTTGGGCAACGGTGTGGGGCGCATAAAACAGACCCTTATACAGGGATTTGTTCTGCCCCATAGAAGCGCCCACCTCTGCCCCGATGCCGGGGGCGGCGTAGCGGTTGGCGCAAAGGGAAACGGCCTTTTTCGTACCCACGAGATCTCCGCCCGTTT
>JAZOBX010000193.1:0-2439 GCA_045596205.1 Eubacteriales bacterium
GGCTCGGTGCCGCTGGGGCGAAGGACGAGTCTGCCCTGCTCTCCCAGCACTTGCTCGGCTTCTTCTTTTGCCAAAAGGAGGTTAGGGTCGGTCATCGCCGCGGTTTTGTCTTTGACGCGGATGCTGTAGAGGCATTGGGGATACATGAAAAAGCCCTTATAGAGCTCGGAGATGGGTTGCTCTTTTTGCAGCATACAGTCTGCCAGTTTTACGGCGGTGAGAATGCCGTCTCCCGTTTTGGCGTATTTGGACAAAATGATATGCCCTGACTGTTCACCGCCAAGGGCGTAGCCTTCTTTTGCCATACATTCGCCTACAAATTTGTCGCCTACGGGAGTTTTGACGGTGGCAATGCCTTCTTTTTTAAGGGCAATGTCCAGACCCATGTTAGACATAATTGTAGCCACCACGGTATGATGGGGGAGGCTTCCCTCTTTTTTGAAATGCTTGGCGAAGAGATAGAGAATGTGGTCGCCTGTGATGACCTCGCCCGTCTCCGAGACGGCAAGGCAACGGTCACCGTCGCCGTCAAAGGCAAAGCCGATATCCAGTTTTTCCCGTTTGACCAGTTCCACCAATCCGTCAATATGGGTAGAGCCAGCATTTTGGTTAATGTTGATGCCGCTCGGCTCGGCGTTGATGGCATAGACCGTAGCCCCCAGCGCTTCAAATACGGCGCGGGCAATCATCCATGCGCTACCGTTGGCGCAGTCAAGACCCACGCGGAGGTCGCGAAAAGAGCAGGCGGCGGTGGAAATCAGATAGCCGATATAGCGGTTTCTGCCCGAAACATAGTCAATAATCCGACCGATGTCTTCCCCTTTTGCCAAGGGAAGGTCGGGGGTGGTGACGCCAAGGGCGGAAAGGTCGCCGTCCAGATAGGCTTCGCACAGGTCCAGCACTCCCTCTTCCATTTTTTCACCGTTTTGAGACAGCAGTTTAATGCCGTTGTCATAAAAGGGATTATGGGAAGCGGAAATCATCACCCCTGCGGAAAATTGGTCCACACGGGTGATATACGAAACGGAGGGGGTGGTGGTGACGTGGAGCAGGTAAGCGTCACAGCCCGATGCGGACAGTCCTGCCATCACCGCATATTCCAGCATATAGGACGAGCGGCGAGGGTCTTTGCCTACCACGATTTTGGGTTTCTCGTTTTGTTTTGTAAGAAAATACCAGCCCAAGAATCTGCCAATGGCATATCCGTGGGCTGCTGTGAGTTGCACGTTGGCTTCACCGCGGAAGCCATCCGTGCCAAAATATTTGCCCATACACATCTCCTTATTGGGAAATCGTTATACAGGCGGAAAAGCGCATCAGAAGGTCAAGCGGGACTCCACGAATGCACGGACTTCTGCGATGGGAATACGGACTTGCTCCATGGTGTCGCGGTCACGGACGGTGACGCATCCGTCTTCTGCAGATGCAAAGTCGTAGGTGATGCAGAAGGGCGTGCCGATTTCGTCCTGGCGGCGGTAGCGTTTACCGATAGAGCCTGTTTCGTCGTATTCTACGTTGAAGTATTTAGAAAGTTCATCTGCCAAATCCCCTGCAGGACCTGCAAGCTTCTTGGACAGAGGCAGAATGGCGGCTTTGACAGGGGCGAGGGCGGGATGGAAATGGAGCACCACACGGGTATCGCCTTCCCCGATTTCTTCTTCGTCATAGGCTTCTACAAGGAATGCCAGTGCCACACGGTCTGCACCCAGAGAGGGCTCAACCACATAGGGAATGTACTTTTCGCCTGTTTCACTATCAAAATATTCAAGAGACTCGCCGGAGGTGTTTTGATGCTGGGTCAGGTCATAGTCGGTACGGTCTGCGATGCCCCACAGCTCGCCCCATCCGAAGGGGAACAGATATTCAAAGTCGGTGGTGGCTTTGGAATAGAAGCACAGCTCTTCGGGAGAGTGGTCACGAAGCTTCAGATTTTCTTTCTTCATGCCAAGATTGTAGAGAAACTCTGCGCAATAATTTTTCCAGTAGGCAAACCATTCTAAGTCTGTCCCGGGTTTGCAGAAAAATTCAAGCTCCATCTGCTCAAATTCTCTGGTACGGAAAATAAAGTTACCGGGGGTGATTTCGTTACGGAAGGATTTACCGATCTGGGCAACGCCAAAGGGCATTTTACGTCTGGTGGTGCGGGCTACGTTTTTGAAGTTGACGAAAATACCTTGGGCGGTTTCGGGGCGAAGATACAGCTCGGTGGAGGAGTCTTCGGTAACGCCCTGATAGGTTTTGAACATCAGATTGAATTTCTTGATGTCGGTGAAATCTTTGCCGCCGCAGATGGGGCAAACGATGCCGTGGTCGGCAATATATGCGCTCATTTGTTCAAAGGACCAGCTGGCGGGATTGTCTTCCAGACCGTTTTCTGCCACGTAGTCTTCAATGAGCTTGTCGGCGCGGTGACGGGCTTTACAGCCCTTGCAGTCCATG
>JAZOBX010000194.1:0-1521 GCA_045596205.1 Eubacteriales bacterium
CCCGACCTGATGCCCGCAGATGTCACAGGTACCAGCATTCTGGAAACCGACGTAGCAGGCAAAAGCCGTGCTACATTTCAAAAAGGCCCGATTTTCAGCCATGTCGTATTGGCAGACGAAGTCAACCATGCCACCCCCAAAACCCAATCTGCCTTGCTGGAAGCCATGCAGGAGCATACCGTCACCGCAGGCGGACAAACTTACCCTTTGCCCGAGCCCTTTTTCGTTCTGGCAACCCAAAACCCCATTGAGCAAGACGGCACCTACGTATTGCCCGAAGCCCAGACCGACAGATTCATGGTCAACCCTATTGTGACCTTTCCCTCGGCAGAAGAACTGAAATCTATTGTTACCATGACCCAAAAAACCGTGGACGAGTGCGCAGAAACCGTACTCGGCGCCGCAGAACTGCTGGAAATGCGTCAGGTGGCAAACGAAATACTCGTCATGGACGAGGTCCTTGACTTTGCGGTCAAGCTGGTAGAGTCCACCCATCCCGAACTCCCCTCTGCCACCGATTACACCAAAAAATACATCCGCTTCGGCGCCAGCCCCCGTGCCGCCCAGGCCCTGATTTCCTGCGGCAAGGTCAGAGCGCTGATGCAGGGCAGACTCAACGTATCTTTGGAAGATATTTCTGTTTTGGCATACCCCGTTCTCCGCCATCGCATCAAACCCGCTTTCCCCGCCATCACCGAAAAGAAAACCGCAGACGATCTCATTTCCGATCTTTTGGCGATGCTTGGCGCTGATGGGGCAACCGCCAAACCCGCAGAAGACAAGAAAAAGAAAAAATCCCTCTTTTAATGCCCTATGAAACACATCATTGACGGCGCATTCATCTCCATGCTGGAAGCAAGGGATCTGCAAATGCAAAAGCCCATGAGAGGTTTTTTTGGCGGTATGCGCCAATCCAAAACCTACGGCTCCTCCGTTGAATTTGCAGATTATCGTGAATATATGGCGGGAGACGATTTGCGTAGAATCGATTGGAATATTTACACCCGCTTTCAAAAACTGTATCTTCGTCTCTATCATGACGAACGCCAGTTTCACCACCGCATCTATCTGGACGGTTCTGCCTCAATGGCGTGGGGCAAACCCGAAAAGGGGGAGGTGGCTCTTAGACTTGCCGCCGCCCTCTCTTATCTTTCCGTCAAATCCCTTGACCGCGTCAGCGTCCATATCATCCACGGTGACAAATCCGAAAATCTCTCGGGTACCGTGGTAGGCAGACAGGCTTTTTATAAAGCCGCGGATCTGCTGAACGGCGTTGACTTTTTCGGAGAAAGTGAACTGGACAAAGCCATTCTTTGTGCGGAAAACGTAGGCCACGATGACGGTCTTTCGGTGATCATCTCCGACTTTTTCACCGAAAGCGATTGGAAAAGTGCTGTGGACTATCTGCTGTTCAGGGGCAGGGAAGTCCATCTTATCCAAGTGGTTTCCCCCGACGAGCTCTCTCCCGCCCTCAGCGGCAAACTGCAGCTTATGGACAGAGAAGCCCCCACAGCCGAAGAC
>JAZOBX010000195.1:0-3262 GCA_045596205.1 Eubacteriales bacterium
CTCCGTTAAGAGTATCACGCATAGGTCTGTGCCTTCTTTCTGTTTTTGTGATACAAAAGTGAACGTCAGTCCACGGTGGCGTTTCTGCATTGGGGCTTATAGGCGCAATAGGTGCAAATGCCTTTGGTGTGGCCGGACTGCAGGGGTCTGGCGTCGGCCTTGCCCGAAAAGATCTGGCCTGTGATGCTGCATACCTTTTCGTGAAGCTCCAAAAACAGGGCCTCCCATTCTTCCAGAGATTTCAGATAGGCGAGGCTGTTTTTGCTAAGGTCGCCGTCGGACTTTTGTTTGATGGGCAAGTAGTGACCGCCAAGACCGTGCTCCATGGCTTCCAGAATTTTGCGGTCGGAAAGAAACAGACCGCTGCGCTTCATGCTTTTGTTAAACTCTTTTGCCATTTCGTCTTCTGCCATAGGGCCGTCACTTTTGATGCTCTTGGGGTTGCAGCTGAGATACAGCACCCCTGCAGGGAAGACCTGGCTGTCTTTTTTGCCGCCCAGCTTCACTTTTATATCGCCGTCTGCATGGAGCAGGGCGTTCAGGTAGAGCAACAACTGCAAATTAATGCCTACCGCCAGATCCTTTTCGCTGAAGGTTTTGGTGCCTGTTTTGTAGTCCAGCACTCGCACGAAAATATCGCCGTCCTTGGTATAGGCGTCTACTCTGTCGATATAGCCGCGAAGGGTGGCTTCGCTACCGTCGGGCAAGTGGAAGGAAAGGGCATCCAGATGGGGGTCTCCTTTGAAGCCGATAGGCAATTCAAAGAGCACGGGGCGGAAATCGCTTTCTGCAAACTCGTCTGCAATCGACCGCAAAATCATGGCGGTGGTACGGGCAAGACGGGTGAAAATGTGTTGCATTTGCGCGCTGTGCGCGTATCCCTCGGGGGTGATGCGGCGAAGATAATCCGCCGCGGCTTTTTCCGTCAGACTTTGCAGTTCCTCGTCGGTCATGGGTTTTGCAATGTCATGCTCGGAGAGGAAATGCTCCAGAAGGTCATGGATAAACGTACCGATTTCCCTGTTGCCAAATTCCGCTTTTTGGTTTTCGCTCAGGTGCAGCACGTATTTTTGGTGATAGGAGAAGGGGCAACGGACGAAGGTGTCCAGTTTGCTTTGAGACAGCGCCATTTTTCCTTGCCACAAGCTGTCGCAGGTGGTTTTGGAAAGGGTAGCGGTGTCGCAAAGCACCGACCTTCCCGCCATTTGCGCTTTTAGTGCGTAGGCGGGGTGAGAGGCGTACCAGGACAGCAGGGTTTGTCCGTCCACCGTGTCAAGGGCAGTACCCAGACGGGAGAGGGCAGCGTTGGGGTGTCTGAAAAAGAATGCCGCGCCGCACTTTTCGGGTAACTGCATCGCAAGATTTTTTCCTGCCAGCGCCTGCACTCTTGCCACCGCATCCGAGGGCACGCAGGTGTTGCGCCCCGCATCGTAAGAGAAGAAAACCAGCGTGGCATCCTCCGTGGGCGCAGACAAGGCGCGGTAAAAATAAAACAGTTCCTTTTGCAAGCGAATCTGCATATTGGGCAAGAACGAAAGTCCCATATCCGACAGCTCTCTGGCTTCCGCCTCGCTAAACAGTCTGCTGGTTTCCGCCTTACCGGGGAACAGCTCCTCTGCCACGCCAAAAAGATAAAAGTGCTTTTTGTTTTCAGTACGGAGCGTGGAAGCCGACCCAATGGTCACCTCGTCTCTGGAGGGAGGGATCCGCCCAATGCTGGACACTTCCATGGTCAGCTTCAGCAGTTCCTTAAACAGGTCTGCCCCCACCACGTCGTCTCCCAGCGTGGTATACAAGCTGTCCAGCGCATGGCAAATAAACTGCCACAGACGGGAGTAGTCCGTTGCAACAGACAGTTCCCCTTCGGTCAGTAGCTGTTCCTTGCGTTTCTCCAGCTTTTCTTCCACCTTGGCGCGGAGCAAAAACTCCGTCACAAAGCGGCAATGCTCTGCCACGGTATAGGGCTTTTTGGCAGCTTCCATCAAGGGAGAGAGTTGCTCCCGTAAAGCCTCTTTGGTTTTGTTTACCCCCTCTAAAACGGAAATAGAGTAGGGGGTTTCTTCTTTTTGGAAGCCATCTGGGTGCATATTCCAGACTTTTTCGTCTACAAGTGCCTTGCCCTCAATCCCCCATGTGGCAACGTACAGCTCAAAGGCGTCAATGTCGGTGGGAGACAGATCACAAAGGCCGCATTTCAGATAAGACAACACGTCCTTTTGCTGAAATCCGCCACACACCGCCGCATACGCCGCCGTCATCATTTTGATGGGCTCGTAGACCGAAATGTTGGTTTTGGCAGACAAAAAGTTAGGAATGCCTGCGCGGGTGAGTGCCACATCCAAAATTCCCGCATAGGCCGAGGCATCTCCTGCCACAATGGCAAAGTCTCCGTATTGCATCCCCTCCTGCACATGGGAGAGAATATCTGCCGCCACAAAGTCTGCCGCCTCAAAGGGGTCTTCCGCTTCCAGTAAAGTGACCTTATGCTCGCAGGCGGGAAGGGGGGGCGTGATCTTCTTATAATCGGGGCGCCAAAGATGGGAGGAGATGTGCCGCAAAACGGGATTCTTTTGCCGTTTGTTTTCGCCTAAATACTCATATTTAATAGAAACCCCCACCTCTTTTGCCAAATCATGGAGCTTACGGTAGGTTT
Source organism: Eubacteriales bacterium (assembly GCA_045596205.1). GTDB lineage: Bacteria > Bacillota > Clostridia > Oscillospirales > CAG-272 > UBA1740. The sequence continues at coordinate 2,654 of JAZOBX010000195.1, forward strand.
CAATAATTTCTGCAAAACAAAGATTGGTCACGCTCGTCTCGGCGTTTTCTTGGCCTTTGCTTTTTTCATAGGCGGTCACTACATCGTAGGGCAAGGTCAGTGTGACCGTTACGTCGGAATAGGGTAAAACAGCGCGAAGCACACGGTACTGCTGCTCTGTAAAGCTGTGGAAGCTGTCAATATAAAAAGCCGTTCCCGCAAAGGCATGGTGCTCTGCCAGCCTCTTGGCAAGCTCTGTCAGATCGTCTTCCGTGTCCGCATATTTTTCCCCAAGGGCATCCCGATAAAAACCGTAAACCAGAGAAAGGTCCTCCAGCTTTTCCTTGAGATGCTGATTCTTGGTAGTTTTGGAGGCTTTTTCAAGGTCTTCTGTGGTAATGGCGGTCAGATGCAGAGCGCGCATACCGTCCAGCTGACCTAAGATCCATCCCGCATCAAAACGGGTGGGCTTTTTGTGCAGATAAGGGGAAAGCTCCCGCAGGGTCTTGTGCATCACCAGGGCTTTGTCCGCAGGGGTGGCGTAGCGGAGCGAAAGACCGCCCACCTCACGGAAGACGGTATTGGCAAGTCGGGTGAAGTTGCTGACCTCAAACACCCTTGCCACAAAAG